>CALGFJ010000090.1 GCA_937881055.1 uncultured Acidimicrobiaceae bacterium
GAGGCTTCGAGATTTCGAGATCGTCCAGTTGGAACGTGAAAGGCTCGGCCTCGAGGCCGACGAGAGAACGGACCCTTCGACGTAACGCGTGAAGAACGGCGGATCGACGCCGACCACTCATTTGCACTCGAACGAGCTTTGAATCGCTTCTCACGCGAGTGGTGACTCGGGACCGAATCGTACGTCGAGGGCTGAATTCAGAATTCGAAAGGGGCTTCGCCCCTGCGCTCGCTTCGTGTTCCGAGCGTGCGAGCGGCGATCACCGCCGCGACGAGCATGCCGACGCCCGCAATGACGAGGGACTGTTCGAGACCGGTGCGAAAGGCACCATAGGCTGCCTCGACGACGTGGTTCTCGATCGCGCTGCCGGTCCCGTGACCAGGGCCGACTCCACTCGGGACCGTCCCCGTCTCGACGGCGCTAATGATGATCGAGATGAAGTTTTTGGGAATCTTTAGTACGTGGAGCCGGTGCGTTAGGTCGCCGTTGAGGTGAGCGTTCACTAGGGCACCCAAGACGGCGACGCCGAACACGGCACCGAGTTCACGACTGGTGTTGGTCGCGGAGGCCGCCATACCGGAATGTTCGGGGGGTACCTCGCTGAGCGCCACCGACGTCATGGGCACGACGCTCGAACCGAAGCCGTAGCCCGCCAGGGCCAGGGTCGCCATCAGCCACAGCGACGGGTGGGACGAGAGCAGCAACAAGGCAGACAACAACACGCCGGCGCCGGCGAGGACACACCCCTCGGCCATGATGCCGCGGGGGCCCAGCTGCGCCACGCGCCGTCCGGCGATGACGGCCGCGGCGATCATTGCGACCGCCATCGGCACGAATTCGAGAGCGATCCGCGCCGGTCCGTAGCCGATCACTGCGGTGAGATAAAGCGCCGTGAAGAAGAAGATCGAGAAGATGGAGAAGTACAAGATGAAGGCCACGACGATCGCGCCGCTGAATCGTGGTGACCGAAAGTACTCAAGATTCAAGAGCGGCGACTTGCTCGATCGTTCGATACGAACAAAGCCGACGAGGGTGACCACGCCCACGAGGAAGAGCCCGATGACGATGGAGTTGCGATAGCCATCGGTCTCGCCCAGTATCACCCCGAAGGTCATCGCTCCGAGTCCCACGGCTCCAACGAGGAAACCGGGAACGTCGAGACCATGCGATTGGGGACTCGACGATTCGGGGACGGTCTTTACAGCGAGCAGCACGATGAGCAGCGCCGCTCCCACGTTGAACCAGAACACGCCGCGCCAATCGCCGAAAGCCACGAGGATTCCGCCGATGACCGGCCCGAACGCGAGTGCTAATCCAGCGACCGCCGCCCAAGTACCAATGGCCCGTGCTCGCGAAGCGCGATCCGGGAACATGTGACGGATGATTGAAAGCGTCCCCGGCTCCGAGGCTGCGGCACCGACGCCCATGATGACGCGTGCTCCGATCAGGACGTCCGCATTCGGTGCGAGTGCACCCAACAGCGATCCCGCGGCGAAGAGCAGCAGTCCTCCGAGCATGACCTTCTTGCGGCCGAGACGGTCACCCAACGTACCGCCCAGCAACATGAAGGTGGCGAAGGTCAAGCCGTAGCCATTGACGACCCACTGCAGTTGGGTAACCCCCGCGTGGAGATTCGACTGGACGTTGCCGAGCGCCACACTGACGATCGTCATGTCCATGAACGTGAGAAACATGACGAGGCAGATCGAGGTCATCGCAATACGACGTATGACGCGCGAGACAGTGCTTGAGGGCCCCACCTCAGTCATGGCGCACTCGTCAATCGAGTTCAGGATCTTGCACAGAGCTCGATGCCCGCGCCAGAAGTCGAACGTTGTGCTCAATAATGAACGCGGAGACCGTCATCACTGCGACGCCCAACAGGCCGAGCCAGAGTGTTGTGGTAAAGCAGACCAACAGGACGATCGTGCCCAACAGATATCCCGCCACACCCGACCAGGCGCGCCGTCGCCACGACGAGATATCGTCGCCGCCACTCATGACTTCGACCAAGCGCGGGTCTTGCGTCTTGAGTGACTGTTCGAGTTCTGCGAGGACCTTCAATTCGTAGTCGGAATGTGGCATTCGTGCCTCCCATTCAGAGTGATCACTATGAGTTCTGCGCATTGCTCTCGCGATGCACTCGCTCCTAGCCATCACGGTACAGAACGTCGGGGCCCAAAATCAGAGGTCATAAGTCATAATTTCGACCCGGAGTCTCAACGGTAAACGCGACTGACCAGGGCCACGATGAGTGAGGTCCATGCGTTGTCACCAATGACGCCACGCCGAGGTCTTCAGCTTTCGCGTGCGACGAGATCATCGAATACGCAACTGACAAAGGGACTTTCGGCACTGTGATCACCACCCTCAAACCTCCACGTTCAATAGTGCGGCGCGTTGGCACAGATCGTCAGTTCCATCGCACTGGTGTTGTGTCGTGAGTTGCGAGCCGTGTACCCCGTTACGAGGAGAGGAGCGTCGTCATGACAACGAAGACCAAGGTCGAAAGCAAGACCCTCGAAATGAAGGGCAACGCCGAAGTACTCGTAGGCAAGGTCGTAGGGAAAGCGGTTCAGGCCAAGGGAATCGCCGATCAGGTCGAGTCCGACCTCAAGAATGCTGGTCAGGACCTCAAAGAAGTTGGTAAGGACTTGAAGAAGGCCGCTCGACGGGTCAAGAAGGCTTCGAGAAAGAGTTAGCCGAACCGGTTGGCTTCGATCGCACGATTGCGCTCACCGGTCAACCGACGCCTGCGCGACGCGGATCGATCGACGGAGTGTCGCGTCGGTCGCCGTCCACGTCCGCCTCGAATCGATAGGTCGCCGGCGATATTGCCTGAGGCCAATGGATGGTCGCCGCCTTGTCCTTTATCGGTGTAGCCATTTGGTGAGAGTCCGTACGTCAGTCGTGACCTAAGACCCTTTTCCCATTTGGTCAGCGCACCCTATGTTCAATACTGGTGGAGAGGTGTGGCTTAGGTTGGGACGCCACTCCTTCCTCCACTCCGCTTGACAGCTACGTCAAGGCGCGTGAGTGACCTGAACCCTCATCGCCAGATGGCATCGAGCACACGAATTCGCATCGCCCTCCAGGCGGGAATGAGTGCACCGATCACAGCGACCGCGAGCAAGATTAGGGCGTCGCTGCGCAGTTCGGTCGACGAGACGCTGAGCGTTACCGGACCGATTGGGAACTGGAACGGGTGGTGACGCACCAACGGGATCGCGGCCCCGAAGAAGAGTCCCGCCCCGAAGAGAACGCCGAAGAACGCAAAGACCACGGCCTTGAGGAGGTAGTTCACGATGATGGCCGGGCCGCTGATGCCGATGGCCCGCTCAATGCCGATAGTGCGTCGCCTGTTGACGAGATCCACGTACGTCACGATGAACACGGCGATGGCGGCGACGATCAGCGACACCGCGTTGAGCACCGACTTGATGGTGTCGAAAGATCCGGTGATCTCTTTCACGCTCGAAGACAGGCTCTCCCACGATTGAAACGTGGCATGAGGACGGTCGCCGCGTAGATTGCCGATGATCGCCTCTTCGTCGCCAATCGCCTTGGTTTTCACGTAGATCGCCGAGACGCTCCCCCGAAGCGCTGGGGTCAATCGGTCGGCGGTGGCGGTCGTGATGAAGGCGTTGGTGTTGGCCTCTGAGAGATTGGTTTCGTAGATCCCCCTAACCACGAAAACATGGGTGCGACCACCGGAGAGCGTCACGGTCACTCGATCGCCGACGTGGACGTTCTGCAGTGACGATTCGTACGTTGACACGCGGGGCATGCCGGCCCCGGCGATACCGATGCCGAGCACGATCTCATCGTTCGCGCCTGGATTGAGGAACGACCCTTGGATCATTGCTTTGGGCGTCGTGAAGGTCTTCGCGTAGGACGTGGGGTCGATCGCGACCACGGGCCACGAATTGGTGCGACTCTCAAAGCTGACCTCGCTCCCGGCTAGCGAGGTGGCGGTCGCGGCCACCACGCCACGGGTGGCTCGAACCCGGCTGAGCAATCCAGGCGCGGCGGGAATGGTCCGGTCGGAGTGCGACGGCGTGATCGCGATGCTGGCCGTCACGTACTCACGAAGCTCCTGTTGGATCTCGTTGGTCGCACCCTGGATGAGGGACGGCACGAACATCAGCTCGGCGTAGATCACCGCCATCATCGCGACCGTGAGCAGGACGATGCCGCGATTGCCGCGGACGATTGCGCGTCGGCTTAGAAACGTGGCCACCCGCAGCGACCAAAGTGCTGCCATCAGCTCGCGACCTCCACGACCTCGCCGTCGCGCAGGGCTATGAGGTTCTTCGCATAACGCCGATCGTCAGAATCGTGAGAGACGAAGAGTATCGTCACGCCCAGTTCGGCGTTCATTTGCGAGAGAGCGGTCATCACCATTTCGCTCGACTCCGTGTCCAGGTTGCCCGTCGGTTCATCCGCGAAGAGCACCGCTGGTTGATTGACCATCGCGCGAGCGATCGCAACGCGCTGTTGCTGTCCTCCGGAGAGTTCCGATGGTCGGTGGCGAGCTCGATTCTCGAGATCGAGCATCGCGAGGAGTTGTCGTGCTCGCAGTCGAGACTGGCGCAGCGGGCTTCCCGACATGAGCGATGGCAGGTACACGTTCTCTTCGGCCGTGAGTTCCGGAAGCAGGGCGTACTCTTGAAACACGTAACCCAGACGCCCGAGTCTCAAGACGCGCCGGCGGCTCTCTCGGAGTCGAGTTACGTCAGCGCCGTTGAGGAGAACCTGGCCCGAGGTCGGCGTGTCAAGGAGCCCAAGTTGACGTAGCAATGTCGACTTGCCCGAACCGCTCTTGCCCATGATGCACACCATGTCGCCTGGATCGACCCGAAAGGAGACGTCGCGAAGGGCTCGCACGGCGACGTCACCAGATCCGTAGGTGCGCGTGAGTCCACGAACCTCCAGGGCCGCAGATTGTGAAGCCCCATCCGCCCCAATCAATGGGTTACCGCCATTCGCCCGCGACCTGGCGCGCCCCGTCACGGCAAGCTCTTGGTCGAGCGTCCGAGCCCGTGCACCGAGGTTTCGACAACTCTGAGAGCCGGTCCGTCATCATCGCCAGAGCGGAGGTGCTGCCAGAGCAATCTCGCGCCCGAAACGCGCCCGCCGTCAGTCATTGGCACACCTTGGCACACCGACCAACTGCGCCTTAGTGTGTCGAAAGTCACATCTTCGATGGCCCGAACGCTAGATCCGAGTGAAGTCGAGGAATCAAGGTACAAGGCACGAAGCGTCAACGCGGCTTGCGTCACAACATGTGACATAGCAGTCCCCTGTCGACCACCAATGTTTGACCCGCGATGTACGACGCGTCGCCAAACGCCTGGAACGCGGCGACCGGTTCCTACGACTCGCACGTGACGTCACGGACCCGGAACCGCTTTCCACGGGACATCCGCTGTTCGCCTTACCCAACGTGCTGATCTCGCCGAACGTCAGCGGACAGATGCCCGCGATGCCGTCGTGAATGGCGCGTTGACTCAATGAACGGGTCATTCGGTTGCAACACGACGAATCCCGGTTCAACGTCTAGTC
>CALGFJ010000091.1 GCA_937881055.1 uncultured Acidimicrobiaceae bacterium
GTCTTTCTCGGCATTGCCCTAGCCATCATCGGCATTTGGGGACTCCTGCACATCACGGGCTCCGCCGCGAACTCGGCGTCGATGAGCGCCACGAACTTCTTCTTTGAGTCCTCGACCTTCGGCACGATCCTGGTTCTCGTGGTGTACGCGCTCAGCAACCTGGCGTTGCCGTTCTATTACAAGCGTTTCCACCCGGATCTGTTCAACTCCTTCCGACACGTGGTACTTCCGGCAATCGGGTTCCTCTTGATTGGCGTTCCGCTCTACTACCTGGTCCGTCCCAGTCCTCCGGTTCCGCCGTACAACTGGTACCCGTGGGTCGCCGGTGGTTTCATCGTCGTGGCTTTCATCTACGCCTCAGTTCTCGTCAGTCGCGACCCAGGTATTGGCGAACGGGTTGGTTCAATCGTCGCCGACGAGTAGTCCCGAAGTGTGTCGATCAACCCGGGGTTGGATTCACCAGAATCCGGCCCCGGGTTTTTCCGTCGCGCACGTCGTGGAGCGCTGACGTCAGCTCTTCGAGTTGGACCTCGCGATCCAAGAGCCCCTCGAAGTCGATCCGTGACGTGATCGCACCGAGTGCCGACCAGACCCGCGCACGAGTGGCCATCGATGCTTCGACGGAGTCGATGCCGAGAAGAGCGACCGAGCGCGTGATGAAGGGGAATACCGTGGTCGCCAACTCAGCGCTCGCCACGAGACCGCTCGCGGCGACCGCGGCGCCGTAGCGAAGGGAGCGAAGGATATGGGCGAGCGTTTCACCGCCCACGCAGTCGATGGCCCCGGCCCACGTTTCACTGGCCAGCACTCGTCCGGGGTTGTCCGCCACGTCGTCGCGACCGATGACTCGCACGGCGCCGCGCTCCAACAACCACGGCGACTCCGACGGGGATCCCGTCGACGCCACGGGACGATATCCCGTCGCGGCGAGAAACGCCACCGCTTGGGAGCCGACGCCTCCAGTCGCCCCGGTCACCAAGACCTCGGATCCCTTTTCGAGGCCGTGGTCCTCGAGCGCCAGCAGGCTCTCCATCGCGGTGAAGCCGGCGGTGCCGATGATCATCGCGATCCGCGTCGTCACCGAATCCGGTAGTGGCGTCACGTAGCGGATGGGGGAGTAGATGAACTGCGCGAACCCGCCGTCGCGAGCGACGCCCAGAGCCCCGCCGTGGACCGCAACCCGCGTGCCAACCGGCAAGGAGTGATCATTCGAGTCGACCACGGTACCGGCGGCGTCCACACCACCCACGAGCGAGGCGACGCGACGGACCCGACTCTTCGGTGCGGCGACCATCGTGTCCTTGAAGTTCACGCCGCTGAAGTCGACGGAGACGAGAATGTCGTCGGACTCGGTGGCGACGGCCTCGATCTCGCGAAGCTCCATCGACAGGGTGTCGTCGACCTCGGACACTACGAACGCTCGCACGCAGTAACACTACGGCGCATCGGTTCACTTCCTTCGTGACGCCTACCATGACCAAGGTGACGACGATCTCATTGAACGGCCATCCCACGTGGGCCCGCCTACCTCGAGGCAACGGTCAGACGGTCGTCTTGTTACACGGGGGGATGAGCAGTAGTGCCAGTCTGCTCACGTCGATTGGAATGTCGATGGCGAAGCGCTTTCGGGTCGCGGCCTTCGACCGGCGTGGTCACGGACGCACCAAGGACACCGATGAGCCGTTCTCCTACGACGCGATGGCCACGGAGACCGTCGCCTTCATCGAGTACCTCGACCGACGCGTGCATCTGGTGGGACATAGCGACGGAGGAAACATCGCACTGCTCGTCGCGATGCGTCGGCCAGACCTGTTGCGCCGTGTCGTGGCCATCGGGGCGAACTACCACCACGAGGGACTCATGCCAATGGCGCCCTTCGACACCGAGAGCGAAGCGTTCGCCCAGTGGGCGCAGCGCTTCGGTGAGAACTCGCCCGACGGCCCCGAGCACGCGCGAACGGTCGAAGAGAAGACGCGGATCATGACGTTCTCCCAACCGACGCTGACCCCGAAGGACCTCGCGACGATTCCGGTTCCCGTCCTGGTCATGGCCGGGGACGACGACGTCGCGACGCTCTCGCATACGTGTTCGATGTACGAAGCGATTCCCCAAGGTCAACTGTCGATCGTCCCCGGGACGTCGCACATGCTCTTGAAGGAACGCACCAAAGAGAGCGTGCGGATCATCGATCACTTCCTCGTCTCGAAGCTGCCACCGGTCACGTTCGCGCCCCTGCGCCGTCCGAGTACGGCGATTGACGACTAAAAAGGTCGTCAAAATTTTGTGGTGATGGGTACAATTGGCCCAATGCTGACGCGGTTCTCAATCGCGCGCACCCGCTTCGTGTCGCGGTGGGGAGCGCTTCCGGAACTGCGCAGCGACGCACTCCTCTACGGTCTGGCGGCGGTCTTCGCCCTGGGGTTGGGCGTGACCTCGCGCGAAGGCGCCCAGTGGCAGTGGGGTTACCTCGCGACCGGTCCGTACGCACTGGCAGCGTTGATCGCCCTCGGGTTCGATCGACTGAAACTACAGCGCACCTCGATGATCCGCATTGGTCTACTCGGCCTCGTGCTGCTCGGATCGGTCGCGATCCCACTCGGTCTCGAAGCGCGTTGGCGCGTCGCCCAACCCGAAGTCGGCGTGATCCAACGAGCGGGCGACAATCTCAGCAAGGACCGCAATCTCTATCCGTCCTACGACAAGCACGGCAAGTTGATCAATCCGATCGCGGGTATCCCGAGCTACGAGTCGTACTTTCCGTACTTCCCGTTGATGGGCGTCTTCGGCCTGCCGTCGGCCGAGACGCACAAAAGCAAAGGCCTGACCGACCCGCGCATTGCGATGTCGCTCCTCACGTTGTTGGCGAGTGGACTGGCGCTCGGACTGTTGCGCGCAACGATGAAGAAGAAGATTCGCGTCGCGCAGTTCCTCCTCGCCCTGCCGACCGGAGCGCTGTTCTTGTCAACGGGCGGCGACGACATGCCGATCCTCGCGTTGACCTTGCTGGGCGTCGTCGCGCTGCAACGACGTCAGAACAACATGGCCGGCATCAGTCTCGGTTTGGCGGCGGCGATGAAACTGACGGCGTGGCCCATGGCGGTCGGCGCCCTCCTCGTGGCGCGCGACGGCAAGGGCCGTTCGGCGTGGAAACGGATCGCCGCCTGGGTCACGGCCATCGTCGTCGTGACGGTGACGCCCTTCGCGATACGTGCCCCGTGGGCGTTCATGTCCAATGTCTTCGCGTTTCCACTCGGTCTCACCAGCGTCAGGTCGCCGGCCGCGAGCGCGCTGCCGGGCCACATCGTGACGACACTCTGGGCTCCGGCCGGGCACTTCTTGGCGCCGTTGACGTTCCTCGTTGGGGGATATTTCGTGGCGAAGTACCTCCGTCATCACTGGCCGCTCAGCCTCTCCCAGGTACTGGGCATTCTGAGCCTCGTCTTCCTCACCATGATGTGCGTCTCATCGGCGACGCGCATCGGTTACGTGATCTACCCGCTCAACTTCGCACTCTGGTCATGGGCCTGTAAGGAAGCGATCGTTCCGACCAAGGAGCTGGTTCAGACCGTTTCGGAGTTCTGATAGATCCGGAAGGTCCAGTGCACGAGGTCGCTGGATGATTTCGTGACGGTGATTCCCGCGACCCAGTAGAAGCCGTCGTTTCCCGCCTTTTGAAAGAGTGATTGCGGCGAGCCGTTGCTCGATCCCTGGGAGAAGAGTGACCAGCCCAGGGCTTCGAGTTGAGTCTTGTAGAAATTAAGGAGTGACGCGCTGTTCGTCGTCGTGATCAGCGGCTGGTAGCAGTCGTAGTCGCCGGCGCCGGCGTTGGGTATGTTGCCAGCCGATTTGCTCCGAGTGCCCACGGGCACGATGAACACGTCATTGACGTTCGACGGGATCTCCGAAGCGTTGGCGCAGTAGTGCAGGACCGCCGACGACGGCGCCTTGAGGAGGCCGCCAACGACGACGGGCAGCGTGGTCGACGTCGGGGACACGCCCTCATCGGAGATGAGATTGATGATCATGAAAATCGCGACCATGACGACCGCGAAGATGAGGACGCCCGCCGCCGGCCAGATGCTCGTGGTCGTCGTCAATGGCGCGCGTGGTTCGTCGCTCATTCGCCCCAACCCATGTGGTCGATCGGACCCCGACCGCGACCGAGTTTCCAATCCGCGGCGCTCGAGAGCGCGGCGAGTACGAAGGACTTGGCGTCGCGCGAGGCGTCGGGAACGCTTCGGCCGAGGGCGAGGCCGGCGCAGAGTGCGGCCGAGAGCGAGCAGCCGGTCCCGTGATCGTTCGTCGTCGTGACGCGGGCCGCGTCGAAGACGAACACGTCGTCACCTCGGACCAAGATGTCGGGTGCGCGGCTCTCCGTGAGCGATCGTTCGGCGAAGTGGCCACCCTTGACGAGCGCCCACGTCGAACCGAAGCCGAGGAGTTGTCGCGCGAGGGCCACCATGTCGTCGTGACTTTGCACGTCGTTGACGTCGACGCCGCAGAGCATGGCCGCTTCACGCAGGTTGGGTGTCACGACCTCGGCGAACGCCAACAGAGCGTCGCGGTAGGCGTCGACGCCGCCTTCGTCCATGAGCGCGTGACCGGTCGATGAGACGAGGACTGGATCGACCACGAGGTGGGGGAGCAGGCCCTCGCGCGCGAGTTCCGCCACCTTCTCCACGGTCGCCGGTTGCGCGAGCATGCCGGTCTTGACGGCGCTCACTTCGAAGTCGGTGACGACACTGAGGACTTGTGCCACGACCACGTCGGGATCGATGTTCTGGATCGAGGTCACGCCCAGGGTGTTCTGGGCGGTCACGGCCGTGAGCGCGCTCGTCGCGTGGACTTCGAAGGCGCACAGGGTGCGCAGGTCGGCCTGAATCCCGGCCCCGCCACCAGAGTCCGACCCCGCAATCGTGAGGACGGTGAGGGGTTGCACTTGAACAACCTTAATGATTGGCCGCTCACGCTCAGTACGATTGGTCCGTGGGAGATCTCTTTCAAGTCGGTTCGCTCAGTTCTGCGTCGCGCCTCATCGTCGGCACCGGCGGATTCCGCTCGATGGAGGTCCTCGGGGCTTCCCTGGTCGCCTCGGAGGCGTCGATCGCCACGGTGGCCCTGCGCCGGATCGACCCCAACGTGCAGGGCTCGATCTACGACTTGCTCGATCGACTGAACTTCTCGCTGCTACCCAATACCGCCGGTTGCTATAGCGCGGCCGAAGCCATCAAAGTGGCCGAACTGGCTCGTGAGGCGTTCGAGACGAACGTCGTCAAACTCGAAGTCATCGGCGATGACGTGACCCTGTTGCCCGATACGACAGAAACGCTGGTCGCGGCCGAGAAGCTCGTGCGCGCAGGCTTCGAGGTCTGGGTTTACACATCGGATGACCTCATCGTCGCCCAACGACTCGAACAGGTCGGCTGCGTCGCGGTGATGCCGCTCGGTTCGCCCATTGGCTCGGGTCTCGGGGTTCGCAACCCCCACGCGATCGGACTCATCTGTGAGCGCGTGAGCGTGCCCGTCCTGCTCGACGCCGGAGTCGGCACGGCGTCGGACGCCGCGCTGGCAATGGAACTGGGCTGTGACGGAGTGCTAGCCGCGTCGGCGATCAATCGGGCATTGGACCCTGTCATGATGGCCGAATCCCTGCGCGACGCCGTGAAAGCCGGGTTCTTGGCCCGACGAGCCGGTCGGATTCCACCTCGCCTGCACGCCGAGGCTTCGTCACCGTCCCTCGGTCGACCAGATTTGTTTGTGGAATAGGCGTGGTGAAACTACACTCGTGTAGTCCGTCGGGTTAGTCTGGACAGACCTCGGTCGGGAGGGAAACGACACATGGCAGATTCTGTAGCGTACGGATTTAGTGGCCCGATGGTCTGTCGCCTCACGGGCGTCACGTACCGTCAGTTGGACTACTGGGCGCGGACCGACCTCGTGACGCCGTCGATCACGGCGGCCAAGGGCAGCGGCTCCAAGCGCACCTACGCCTACTCCGACGTCCTCGAAGTGAAGGTGATCAAGTCTCTGCTCACCTCCGGCGTCGCGCTGAACCGCGCCCGCCAGGCCGTCGAGTGTTTGCGAAATTCTCTGGGCGCCGATCTCGCCTCCAGCTCTCTCGTGTTGAGTGACGCCGGATCGGTGCTCGCGCGCGACGACGGCGACCTCGTGGACCTCCTTCGCGGAGGCCAGGGCGTCTTCAATATCGTTCCGCTGGCGAACGTGGTCGCCGAACTCACGACCACGATCCGCCAGGCGCAACTCGCAACGTCGGAGAAGGAGACCCGTTCGGCGTGACCGACCCATCGCCGATCGACGCGTCGCGTCGTCGACACCCCAGTATTGAACCGGTGCCGCCCGATCAGTTCGCGCATCCCAGTGAGAAGGCCTTCGCTCGACTCTTGAACCTCTACGGGTTCGCGTGGTCGTACGAACCGGTGGAGTTCCCGCTCGAGTGGAACGAACTCGGTGAGCCGGTACGAGGATTCCGGCCGGACTTCTATCTCCCCGAACGACGACTCTTCATCGAGCTCACGGTGCTCGAACAGCGACTCGTCACGAAGAAGAATCAGAAGGTCCGAAAGTTCCGCGCGCTCTATCCCGAAGTCCAACTTCTCGTGGTCTACCAACGCGACTTTGTCGCACTGCTCGAACAACACGGTCTCGGAACTCTGGCTTCTTTCGCGGCGTAGAGTGGCTGACGTGACCGATCGACGCCCGTATCTCTACGACGCGCACGTCGCGTTAGGGGCCAAGATCGTTCCCTTCGGGGGCTGGGAGATGCCGTTGCACTACGCGACCGGTACGGTCGCCGAGCACCTCGCCTGTCGCCACGACGCCGTCGTCTTTGACGTGAGTCACCTCGGCACCGTTCGCTGTGACGGTCCGGATATGTTCGACGCGCTCCAGGTCACGCTCACGAACGACCTGCGAAAGGTCGCGCCCGGACGCGCCCAGTACACGCACCTCTTGAACGACGACGGGTTCGTCGTGGACGACATCATCGTGTGGTGGGTGAGCGACGCCGAGTTCGACGTCATGCCCAACGCTTCAAATACCTCGGGCGTGACCGACGCCCTTCCGGGCGTCGACGTGACCTCCGAGCGCTGCGTGCTCGCGATACAAGGACCGCAAGCGCGCGCCAAGGTCGCCAAAGTCGATCAGCGATTCGCAGACGTCAACCGGTTCCGGGTGACGCGATTCGACTACAACGGTGTCGAAGTGCGCGTCGCCGGCACCGGCTACACCGGCGAAGAGGGCCTGGAGATCGCCGTGCCGAACGCTGCGGCCGAGGGACTGTTACAACGGATCGTCGACGCCGACGTCACGCCGGCCGGGCTCGGCGCGCGCGACACGCTACGCCTCGAAGTGGCCCTGCCGCTGTACGGACACGAACTGACGCTGTCGTCCACGACGCTCGAGGCCCGCCTGGGTTGGGTGCTCGGTTGGGACAAGGAGACGTTCCGGGGTCGAGCGGCCGTCGAACGCGAGCGCGAGCGCGGACCCGACAAGCTGTTGACGGGACTGATCGTCGACTCTCGCCAGCCGCTGCGCGACGGCGGCGAGGTCGCGGTCGACGGCGTCAACGTCGGCACCCTGACCTCGGGCAACTTCTCGCCCGTGTTGGAGCGCGGCATCGGTCTCGGACTTCTCACCGGTGAATTGGAATCCGGCACTGCGGTGTCGGTCGCGCTTCGCGGTCGAGAGATCGCGGCTCGCGTGAGCGCGCTGCCCTTCGTACGAAAGGTGAAGTGACGTGGCCGATTATCTCCCACACACCCCCGCCGAAATCGATGAGATGTTGGCGTTCTTGGGCATGGACTCGCTCGATCAGCTCTTCGCGCACATCCCACCGGCCGTTCGTCTTTCCCAGGGACTCGACCTACCCGAAGGTATGAGCGAACCGGACGTCGCGGCGCTCTTCACGCGCTACACGTCGGCCAATCAGTCCAAGGCGAGTGAGATGACGTGCTTCGCCGGGGCCGGGGTCTACGACCACGAAGTACCGGCCGTCGTGAAGATGCTCGCCGGCCGTTCGGAGTTCGTGACGGCCTACACGCCGTACCAGCCCGAGGTCGCCCAGGGTGTCTTGCAGGCAATCTTCGAATACCAAACGTTGATCACGCGACTCAGCGGACTGCCGATTCCGAACGCGTCGCTCTATGACGCCGCCACCGGACTCGTGGAAGCACTCAACATGGCTCACGGCGCGACCACTCGTCAGAAGATGGTGATCTCTGCGGGCGTTCATCCCCACTGGCGCGAGGTGGCCAAGACCTTTGCCCGCGGTACCGGCCACGAGATCGTTGAGGTGGCCCTGAAGGACGGCGTAACCGATTGGGGGAGCGTCGACGCCTCGAACGCCGCCGCCATCGTCGCGAGTTATCCGAACTATCTCGGCGTGCTCGAAGACATGAGCGGGGCCAAGGCGTTGGCCGTGGCGAACGACGCGCTCTTCGTACTGGGGGCCGACCCGGTGGCGGCGGGGGTCTTGAAGACGGCCGGCCAGTGGGGCGCCGACATCTTCGTCGGCGAGGGACAGCCGTTCGGGACGCCACTCGCATTCGGTGGACCGTTCCTCGGGCTCTTCGCCTGCACGAGCGAGCAAACGCGACGACTGCCGGGTCGGATCGTCGGTGAGACGCTCGACTCCAACGGGCGACGATCGTTCGTGACGACGCTGCGCGCCCGAGAGCAGGACATCCGGCGGGAAAAGGCGACGTCGAACGTCTGCACGAATCAGACGTTGATGGCCGTGACGGCGGCCATTCAACTCGGATGGCTCGGCACGCAGGGACTGCGTGAGGTCGCCACGCGCTGCGCCCAAGGTGCGCACTATCTCTTTGACGAACTCGTGAAGATCGAAGGCGTACGTGCGGTCTCCACGCAACCGTTCTTCCGTGAATTCGCCGTGCGAATCGGTCACGACGCGTCAACTGTTCTCCTCACGATGGCCAACGACGGCGTCCTCGGTGGCGTGTCCGTGGCCGCGTTGACGGGTGATCCGGACCCTTCCCTCGACGGAGAGGTCGATGAGGTACTGCTCGTCACGGTGACCGAACGGCGCACGAAAGAAGAGATCGATCGCTACGTCGAAGTGCTACGAAAGGCGATCGGCCAATGACGAGTCGCGCACTCTCGGGCGGCCGCGCGGCGTCGGCACCTCTCCTCGGGCACGAGACCGAACCGACGATCTTCGAGATGTCCGTTCCCGGTCGCTCCGCGTACCAGCTTCGAACGACCAACGTGCCCGCGACGGCCCTGGCCGAACTCATTCCCGCGGCGCACCTCAACGGCGACGTGCTCGACATCGCCGAAGTCTCCGAGCGCGATCTCGTCGCCCACTTCACGCGCCTGTCGCACCGACAGTTCTCGGTCGATCTGGGGATGTACCCGCTCGGTTCGTGCACGATGAAGTACAACCCCAAGTTCTGTGACGCGGTGGCGAACGATCCCGGTCTCAATTCGGTTCACCCGGCGTCGCCGGCGGAACTCACCCAGGGTTGGCTCGAGCTCTTGGTGACGCTCGAGGAGACGCTCTGCGCCGTGACCGGCATGGCGGCCGCGACGCTCCAGCCGGCTGCCGGTGCCGCGGGGGAGTTGACCGGTCTGTTGTTGATGCGCGCCTACCACAGCGCCAACGGCGATCCCCGTCGGCGAATCCTGATACCCGACTCGGCGCACGGGACGAATCCCGCGTCCGTGACATTAGGTGGCTATGAAGTGACCACGATTCCGTCCAACGACCGCGGTCTGGTCGACCTGGAGAAATTGAAAGCGTCGCTCGGTCCCGACGTGGCCGGCATCATGTTGACCAATCCGAATACGCTCGGACTCTTCGAAGAGGAGATCACCGAGATCGCCGCCGCCGTGCACGAGGTCGGCGGGCTGCTCTACTACGACGGCGCGAACCTGAACGCGATCCTCGGCGTAGTGCGACCGGGCGACATGGGATTCGACATCGTGCACATGAACCTGCACAAGACCTTCGCCACCCCGCACGGCGGCGGTGGTCCGGGTGCCGGTCCCGTCGCGGTCTCCCAACGACTCGTGGATTTCCTGCCGGGCCCCAAAGCGACGCGAGTCGAGGACGGCACCCACGCCTGGGTCAAGCCATCACGCTCCATCGGTCGGGTCCACGGGTGGCACGGCAACGCCATGGTGCTGGCGCGCGCCCTCGCCTACATCGACGTGCACGGTGGCGACGGTCTGACGCGCGTGGCGAAGTACGCCGTCCTGAACGCCAATTGGCTGCGCCATCGCCTTCGTGCGACGTTGCCCGCCGCCTACGACCGCGTGTGCATGCACGAATGCGTCCTCACCGCGACGCCGCTGAAGAACGCGTATGGGGTACGCGGTCTCGACGTCGCGAAGGCGCTCTTGGAGGAGGGCTTCCACTCGCCGACGGTCTACTTCCCGCTCATCGTGGAAGAGGCCCTCATGTTCGAACCGACCGAGACCGAGAGCCTCCAGACGCTCGAGGCCCTGGCCGAAGCGATCGAACGGATCGCGCAACGGGCCATTGATGACCCGGATGGATTGCACCGCGCGCCCCAGACGACACCGGTGTCACGCGTCGACGAGGCCCGCGCCGCACGCCACCTGATTCCCACCGAAGACGCCGCCAGCCGGTAATCGCGCGAGCGTGGTGCGGCGCGAA
Source organism: uncultured Acidimicrobiaceae bacterium (assembly GCA_937881055.1). Classification (GTDB taxonomy): domain Bacteria; phylum Actinomycetota; class Acidimicrobiia; order Acidimicrobiales; family RAAP-2; genus RAAP-2. The sequence goes on from CALGFJ010000091.1 coordinate 10,661, forward strand.
ATGAGCTTCAGAGTTCTTAGACTGGCATCTGGGAGAATGTCACGATGAGCAACCCCACGAAAGTTGCGAGGTTGCGCCTTCAGGCTTTCGGTGCCGTGATCATGATCTGTGTCGAAGCGGGCCTGGGGATATTCGTGAATCTCTTCGTGACGATTCCGCGTCATCACACCGGATCGTCGCCGTCAGATTATTTCAGCGGTTCGTATCACAGCGTGTCGTGGGCGATAACCCACGGTGCCATTGCGCTCGCGATTCACGCGGTGCTCGGGCTCTTGTTGGCGATCATGGTGATCGGTATCGTCGTTCGCTCCCTCATTATGGGACGTCGCGCGATTGCGACCTGGTCGATCGTCGGAGCCCTCTTCACCATCGGCGCCGGATTCAACGGTGCGAGCTTCCTCGATTACAACAAAGACGTCAGTTCGTTCCTCATGGCGATCCTCGCCCTGGGATCGATTCTGTGTTTCGCGGTCGTGTTGTTCATTCCGTCAACGACTGACCCGTCGGGGACCCCGGTCGAGGACCGCAAATCGACCGTGCCGGTTGACTAGTCGGTAGCGGATTCGGTGATCCCGTGCGTGACCTTTCGAAGTAGTCGGGCGAGTTCGCGCTGTTCGGCAGGCGTGAGCGTGCTCACCGCGACTCGTTCGTGTTGATTGAACTTGGGGAAGAGGGCCTCGATGAGTCGTTCACCCGACGGCGTCAGTTGGATGGAGACCCGTCGTCGATCGTCCTTGTGGGGGAGGCGTCGAATCAACTTGCGAGTCTGCAGCGTCTTGATGACCCCGGTCAAGGTCCCCTTGGTGACGCCGGCCTCCTCGGCCACGTGTCCGGTCTCTTGGGTGTCCCAGATCCAAAGGATCCATAGGACCGTGAAGGCCACCCAGCTGAGGTCGTACTCGGCCAAGACCGTTCGCTCCATATGGTTTCGCACCGCCGTGCCCGCGCGGTAGACGTTGGATACGGCGCTCATGGCGTTGAAGTCGAAGTGCTGACCCTTGAGGCGGGCCTTGATGTCCTTTTCGGCCTGAAGGACGACGGCCGGTGACGCCGAACCGATGCGGCGACTCATGAACTGGGCCGTAGCGTCGTCCCGCCGGCGAAGGTCGTCCCGACCGAGCGGAAGTACCCCCCGATGATCTCGTGGGGCGCGAGACGCGACAGTTCTTCGCTCGGCGAGTCGAAGAGTTCGAGCGTCGCGGTGCCACCCCACGCCGGTCCGAGGTCCAGATCCACGCCCGACATGGTCACGACTTCTTCGAGAGAGTCGACGCCGTCCAGTTCGATGCGCGGAAACCAGCGGTGGTGCAACATCGGGTGGGCGTTGACGAACCCGTTGGAGGTCGCCGGTCGCGCCAACGTCACCGTGGCGTTCGCCAAACGTCGATCGGCGGCGGCGAGCGTCATGCCGAAGGCGGCGCCGGACTCGAGCCGTGGCCCGGCGCGGCCAACGGTGACGGGGCGGGTCTGGTGAATCGATCCGAGTTTCTTCGGGTATCCCTGGAGATACCCGCGCACGAGGGCGAAGTCCTTGTCGACCCAAATGAAGACGCATCGGCTGAAGAGCTTCCCGTCGTAGCGACAGCGCACGACGACGAAGGACTCCTTGTACTGGGAGCGGACGGGATCGAGGAGCTCCGCGCCGTCGTCACCGCAACTCTGCCAGTCGGCCCAAATGAACGCCACGGCGCCGGGGTCCTCGTCGTCGTGGGCCAGTTCGACGTCCGGGGGAAGCACCGCGCGCACGTTGACGGGGTCGGTGCGATATTCGACGGTGAGCAGGTCTCCCGAGTAGTGCCACGGCGTCGGCGGCAACATCGACGCGTCGCCGCTCGCGGTACGTGGGAAGGGAAGTCCGCGGAACGACATCAACTCATCGTCCATCCATCGTCGGGACGATCGAACCAGATGTGGACCTGACCGGTGCCAATCGAATTTTCGTACTCCGAGTACATCCGCCCCGGGGCGACGCAGTCCGCGCCACCGAGCGCGTGGACCATCATCTGGTAATGAGCGAAGTGGCCCTCCGGGCGAACGCTCATGAACTGATCCATCTCGCCGACGACCTGCGCGTGATCGCCCCGGACCAGCGCGTCGATCACGCGGTGGTCCCAGTGGCGAGCGTCATCGGAGTAGATGTGCTCTTCGGGTGCGGCTTCGTGCTGGCGAAGGTTCCGGAGTTTGTGGAACGTGTGGCTCAACGCGCCCGACGCGATGAGCACGACGCGAAGGTCGCTTTGGGAGACGGCCTCGGCGACAACCCGACCCACGGTCGCGAAGTCGCGGATTTCCGCCGTCTGGCAGACGCCGATTGACGCCCAGGCCTCGTCGTCTTGCAAGAAGGAGAGGAAGTTGAGCGTCGCGTAGGTGACGGGAAGATGTTCGTTGTCGATCGGAGTGATCCAACAGTCGTCGGTCTCGTCGGCGATCTTGCCGATGAGCTTCGCGAAGTCGGGATTGCCCGGCATGTCGTAGGGCACGCTGGACATTCCGCGGGGCAATTCGTCACTCGTGAAGAATCCGATACGTCGCTCGGCGGCGGTGACGACGAACTCCACGGTCGTGAACCAGTGGCTGTCGAAGACGAGCACGAGGTCGGGCTTCAGTGTGTCGAAGACTTCCGTGCGGAGTCGCTGGAGCCCAGTGAAGAGCGTGCTCTCGTTCCCGTTGTTCAGTTCTCGACGAAGCTCGTCGGGCAGCACGATGGTCGGAACGTGCGCGAGGAGTCCGGCGCCGACGATTTCACCCACGGGTGGTCCCTTCTTTGATTTGGAGCGTCTTCAGATCGGAATAGAAATCGAGCGCGTAGTCGCCGCCCTCGCGTCCGATGCCGCTGATGCCGGCGCCACCGAAGGGCGCCGTGAGATCGCGCACCAGAAAGCAGTTCACCCAGATCGTGCCGGCGCGCAGCCGTGATCCCACACGCTCGGCTCGTTCCTCACTGGACGTGTACACGATGGCCGACAGACCGTAGGGAGTGGAATTCGCGAGTTTGACGGCTTCGGCTTCGTCGGTGAAGCTCTGCAGTGTCAACACGGGTCCGAAGACCTCGTGCTGGACGATCTCGGAATCGTTCGACGACGGTTCGATGAGCGTCGGCTCGTACCAGAGACCGTCTTTCGTCAGTGTGACACCGCCGAAGACGACGGTGTCACCGTTCACTTTCGCGCGCTTCACGAAGCCCTCGACGCGGGCGAGGTGGTCGGGGTGGATCAACGGGGAGATCGTCGTCGCGATATCGCGACTGTCACCGAGGACGTGACGTTTGGTCGCCACCTCGAAGCGTTCGACGAAGGCGTCGCGGACCGACGCCTCGACGAGCAGTCGCGTCCCGGCGAGACAGACCTGGCCGCCGTCGTCGTACATGACCGCCGCCTTCTCGGCGGCGGAGTCCAGATCGGCGTCGGCGAAGACCACGAAAGGTCCCTTACCACCGAGTTCGGCCGTGAACGGCACGAGGTTCTTCGCGGCGGCCTCACCGATCAGCCGGCCCGTCTCGGGCGAGCCGGTGAAGGAGATCCGTCGAACCCTCGGGTCACTCACGAGGGCGGCACCGACCTCTGCACCGAATCCCTGCACGACGTTGAAGACACCCGGGGGGAACTCGGCCTCTTCCACGAGATCCATCAACATCGAACAACTCAGCGGCGACCACTCCGCGGGCTTCAAGATCACGGTGTTGCCGGCCGCCAGAGCCGGTGCACACTTCCACGTCGAGAGCATGAACGGCGCGTTCCAGGGCGTGATGACGACCGTTGGTCCGGCCGGCATGCGTAGGACCGTATTCTCGGTCCCGTTGGACGACCAACGTCGGGGCTCGTAGTTGCGCGCCAATTCCGCGTAAGCGCGGAAGTTGCGCGCACCGCGTCCGATGACGCGTTGGCGAAGGCTCTCTTCGAGCATCGCCATGTCGAGACACTCGACGTGGGCGATGTCTTCGACGTCACGGTCGATGAGGTCGGCCAGACGGTCCAGGTAGGAACCGCGTTCTTCGAGCGAGAGCTCGGCCCACGCCGGGAACGCTGATTCGGCGGCCGTCACGGCGAGGTCCGCTTCGACGGAACTCGCGCGCGCCACGTTGGCCAGCTTCCAGGTCCAATCGAGCGGCGAGCGGTCTTCGAAGGTCCGCGACGACGCGATCCGCTCACCGTTGATGTAGTGGTCGGGCGAGACGCTCACTCCGTCGACGTCGACGCGGGGTGAACTCATGATTCGAACTTCGGATGCACGCGAGGGAAGGGCAACTCTTCTCGGGCGGTGGGATTCGGACGCCGTTGGCCACGAAACTCCCACTCCGCGCCGAGGGCGGTGGAGAGAACTTCCTCGGTGGCCGTTGGCTGGGCGCCCACCTCGTCACTCACGGGCTCGGGCCCTTCGACGATGTGGTTGGTCAATTTGCCGAGACCTTCGACCTCAACGCTCACGACGTCGCCCGGTTGCACCGGACGCGACACGGCGGGCGTGCCCGAGAGGATGACGTCGCCCGGAACCAGCGTGATGAGGCGCGCGATGTCGGCGACGAGGTAGTGCATGTCCCACGCCATCTCGTCGGTCGAACCGTCCTGACGCACGTCACCACCGACGAGGGTCAGCATTCGTTTGTTCGCGAAGTCCCAGTCCGTGACGACGCCCGGTCCGACGGGGCACAGCGTGTCGGCGCCCTTGACGCGGAGCATTGAGCCGGCGTCGGTGTCACGAAAGTCGTGCAGTCCGAAATCGTTGGCGATCGTGTAGCCGGCGATGTAGTGCGCGGCGTCGGCGTAGGCGATGTTGCGCGCCGTTCTCCCGATGACGATGGCGATTTCACCCTCAAAGTTGAGGTAGTGACAGTTCGACGGACGGACGACGGCCCCGCCGTGCGCGTTGAGCGCGGTGATCGGCTTGTGGAAATACGTCGGCGCCGGTGGAAGCGACACGCCGAATTCACGAACCCGCGAGATGTGGTTGAGGTGACAACAGATGATCTTCGTGGGCAGAACGGGAGGGAGGTGAGTGGCGTTTCGGGCCTCGACGCGACGACCGTCACGGGCGACCAGCGCGTCGCCTTCGAGCACCACTTCAGTCGGGTACCCGTCGAGGAGGATTCTTCGAAATTCCACTGCGCTCCCAGAGTCGTTTGTATCTAAACGTTGTTGACCAGACTAGTAAGTAGTCTGTTGGGTTACTCCGCGCCAGAGTGCTACTTTTCCGAACGTATCCCAAGGGGGCCTGATGTCCAGTGAGTTCAATCGCCTACGAGTGTTATGGCCCGACCACCTCGGCCTCGCGAGGGGCAAGTACGTGCCCGCGTCGTTGGCCGAGCACGGGACGCGTCACTGCACCGGCACGTGGGCCCTGGGCTACGACCGCGGCATGACCCCCGAGACGCCGGGGTCGCACTGGAACGAAGGACTGCCGGACTTCGACGCCAGCTACGAGATGGGCGATATCCGTCCGGGCTGGGAAGCAGGCACGAAGGTCGTGGTCGCGGACCTGATGCGCCTCGGCGAACCCTTCGGGCCCTCACCGCGACACGCGCTGCGTCGCGCGATCGCCGACTGGCAAACGCTCGGCTATCGCCCCTTCGTCGGCATGGAGTTCGAGGCCTACATCTTCGAGCCCGACGAGCAGGGCGGGTGGCGGCCCCTCGACACGCCCGGCGCCTACGTCTACGGCACCGGTCCCTCGGTCGACCCGCACGGTCTCATCGACTCGATCTGGGAGGCCTGCAACGAGGCGGAGATCCCGCTCGAGTCGGTCAACTCCGAATACGACACACCCCAGTTCGAGTTCACGCTTCGCTACAGTGACGCGTTGCGCGCGGCTGACGAGGGATTCCTCTTCAAGGTCCTGGCGCGCGAAGTGGCGCACCGGCACGGGCTTCTTTTGTCATTCATGGGAAAGCCCCTCTCCGATCGAGGAGGGTCCGGACTCCACTTCAACATCTCGTTTCGCGACGACGCGGACGAGAACGCGGTCTTTGACGCCGAAGAAGACGACGGCGTCTCGATGCTCGCGAAGCACGCCGTCGCCGGCATGCTCGCGCACCACCAGTCGTTGGCCGGACTCTGTGCGCCGACGGTGAACGCGTACAAGCGGCTGCGACCGGCCTCTCTGTCGGGCTACTGGGCGAACTGGGGCTACGACCACCGGGGGGCCACCGTACGAATCCCGCCCGAGCGCGGCGAAGGGTCGCGACTCGAACACCGACTCACCGATGGCGGGGCCGTGGTGCACACGTCGATGGCCGCCGTGTTGCAGGCCGCGCGACTGGGCTTCGTGAACACGTTGCCGCTCGGCCCCCAAGAAAGCGGCAACGGTCTCGACACGATCGACGCCACCGTTGGCGTACCGCCGTCGTTGAACGAGGCGCTCGACGCCCTAGAGGCCGACCAGGAACTCGTTGACGCCGTGGGCGTAGAAATCGTCGCGCAGCACCTCGCCGTCAAGCGCGCCGAGTGGGAGCGCTTCACGGGAGCGACCACCGACTGGGAGATCCGCGAATACCTCCCGTTCCTCTAGCGCCAGGTCACGCGAACCGGCAGCTTCTTCGTCCCGCTGATGAAGTTCGAACGGAACCGTTCGCTGGTGCCCGCCGCCTCGATGCTCGACCAGGCCCGGGCCATCTCTTCGAACATGACGCGAAGCTCGAGCCGGGCCAAGTGCGCACCCAAGCACAGGTGGGCGCTGTGGAGCCCGAAGGCGACGTGGTCATTGGGTGAACGGTCCATGACGAATGAGGTGGGATCAGGGAATTGGTCTTCGTCGAAATTGGCCGAGACGTACCAGAGAACGATCTTGTCGCCCTTTTTGAGTTGCTGACCGCGTAGTTCGGTGTCTTCGACGACGGTGCGGCGAAAGTGCATCGTCGTGCTCGCCCAGCGCAGCACCTCGTCGACGAGGAGTTTGATCTGCGCGTCGTCCATCGTGGGTATCGCGGCGAAGACCTCGGGATGTTCCATGAAGACTTGGGCCCCCGCGGTCATGGTGTAACGCGTCGTGTCGTTGCCGGCCGCCACCATCAACGTGAAGAAGTTCTTGAGCGTCGGGTCATCAAGGGTGTCGCCGTCCTTCGTGGGGGCGAGCAGGGCCGTCAAGACGTCGGGGGTCGGCTTGAGACGCCGGTCCTCGAGGGCCTGCTGGGCGTACTCGAACAGTTCGATCGAGACCGGACTGCGAAAGGGCAGCAGTCGATAGGCGCTGGTGTCGCTCTGGTCCACGACGTAGTCCGTGAAGTCGGGGTCCGAGTTGCCGATCAGGGCGTCGCCGCGGCTCACCAACCAGTCGAGGTCCTCATTCGGTAGTCCGAGCAGGCGCCCGAGCATCTTCATCGGGAGCTCGCGCGCGATGTCCTTCACGAAGTCGAATTCGTTCTTGCCGTCGAGGTTCGCCAACACCTCTCGGGCCAGCTCGCGCACGGCGCCTTCGTAGTCGGCAACCGCGCGCGGGGTGAAGGGACGCGCGACGATCCGGCGAAGCCGGGTGTGTTCGGGCGAGTCCATCTCCATCATCGTGCGCCGGGCCTCGGTCTCTTCGGCGTCCATATCCTCCATGCGGATGCCGAAGCGGCTCGAAAAGAGTTCCGTGTGACGACTGGCGTAGAGGACGTCGTCGTACTTCGTGAGGCTCCAAAAGCCCCGACCCCCGTCGGCCTCTTCGGTCCACGCGACCGGGTCGGTCGTGCGCAGTTGAGAGAAAACCTCGTGCGGAATCCCTTCGACGTAGGTGTCGTGGGACGTGATATCGACGGCCGTCGGGTCGGGCGACATGAAAGCTCCTCCGTTTGCCAAAGGGTACTCGTTCGTAGTCAAACGAAATTGGTACGCAATCGATCCCGACGGTTCGTATCATGGAGAGATGACGAAACCGCTGATTGGCATGACGGGGCGGCGCTGGCCAGCTTCCGCGCTCGCCAACAACGTGCCCAAGGCCATGTACGACCTCAAGTTCGATCTGCACTTCTCGGACTATCCGGCGTCGGTCGCCGCGGCCGGGGGACTGCCGGTGGAACTGACGCGGGACGCCGACGTCGAGGGCGTCCTCGCACGCCTCGACGGATTGATCCTGAGCGGGGGAGCCGACGTCGAACCTGATCGCTACGGCCACCACGCCGACGAGAACCTCGGCGCCATCGAACCGGACCGCGACGAATGGGAGTTGGCGTTGTTTCGCGAGGCCCGTCGCCTCGAGATGCCGGTGCTGGCAATCTGTCGGGGCGCGCAACTCGCCAACGTCTTCTATGGTGGCACCCTCAACCAACACGTCGAACTCGACGACGGCGCCGGACATCCCCAGTGGGACACCGACGGACATGAGCGCACGCACGAAGTGAACGTCGTGCCCGGTTCGGTGCTCTCGTCGATCTACCCCGACAAGATCGGCGTGAATTCGTTGCACCACCAAACACTGGCGGTACTCGGCAACGACCTCGTGGCGTCAGCCACGGCGCCCGACGGCGTCGTTGAAGCATTGGAACTGCCCGGTCACGACGTGCTCGCCGTGCAGTGGCATCCGGAACTGCTGGATAAGCCCGATCCGACGTTCCGATGGCTGGTGGAACGAAGCAGCGACTACCTGGCTCGCAAGAACTAGTGGCCGCCTTTTAGCGCCCACGGGTCGTTGAACGAGTTGGTCAGCGTTAACGTCGTCACCATGAATCTCCGACTCCGTCCGTACACGGTGGACGACGAACGCGCGGCGCGACGGGCCGAGGAGATCGCCGCGGCCGAGGATTCAATGTTCCTGCTCGGAATGGAACCCGAAATGACCTGGGCGGAGTTCCTCGCCATTGTCGAAGAGCAGCGCCTCGGTCTAAATCCGTCAAAATACCGAGTGCGCGGATTGCAACTCGCCGCCACCGTGGACGGCGAACTCATCGGCCGTGCGTCGGTACGCTTCGAACTGAACGAATTCTTCGCGACCGAAGGCGGACATATTGGCTACGTCGTCCTACCGGAGTATCGCCGAAGGGGCTACGCCACGGAGATTCTCCGTCAGTCCCTCCTGATCGCGCGTGCCGGCGGCGTGGACCGCATTTTGATGTACTGCTCTGACTCCAACGTCGGCTCGTACACGGCGATCGAACGCTGTGGGGGAGTGCTGGACGAGGTGATCGCCAACGACGAGGGCGAGCCGTCGTGGAGACGCTACTGGATCGAGTAACGCACGCAATCGAACGCTCACAGAAGAGTGGAGAGTCTGATTGCAGTCGTGTGACCTCACACGCAGTCGACCGAGAAGTGGCGCTGAACGCGTCAAAGTCGTTGTCGTTTTACGTCTCACGAGGGCACTCGCGGCGGCGCCGAAGGACTGTCGTGAATCACTCCAGTCACGTAATCGCCAAACTGGTACGTCTCATCCACATAGTGCTTCGCGGGCCTCTGATCCGGGTTGAAGCCGAGAAGGCGGTCGTCGAGCGCGTTCTGGAGAAGTGGGTGCCAATGGTTATCGAGACGTTCGATCGCCCAACGCACGGAGTCCGACTTAGACGTGACTGTTTCCGTCTCGAAGGTGAACCACATTCGACAAATTGATTCCACCGCGTAGCGCTGAGCCCACGCAATGTCGAAGGTGATCCAGCTGAGAAGGTCCGAGACGAACGTGGGAATCTCCCGACGCATCTTCTGTTTCAATACGCCCTTGGGTACGGCGTCCACGACGTCACGTGCGGGCGGTCCCGCGAGCGAGATCCCATGCTCGCGCAAGATCCAACGGACGACCGCTGAGTTACAGTGCTCATTCCATTGCATCTCACGCCAGCCGTGGTCGATGTAGAGCCAATCGCGCTCGAGACCGGAGAGCGTTTTAAGATCGTCCGCCGGAGCGTAGGAGCCTTCCAGGTGGCGATTCCAAAATCCGTCTCGGGCGGGTAGTTCGGCGTGAAACGTACGAAGTTCGAGCTCTTGATGAGGTGTAACCAGCTCGGACGTGACCACCAGAAAGTCACAGTCACTCGCCATGTCGCCGGCCCCGAGGGCGAAGGAGCCTTGTAAGTAACAGCCGACGAAGTCATGGTCGAGTATTCGTTTGACAGCCGATACCAGTTCCGCGAGAACGTCATTGAGTTCTTGGAAAGGTGTGGGCCTGCACGTAGGGATCTGAGAGTTCGATACGTTCACGTCACTCCTCGAAGTGATTGTCATGCGTAAGCAGTAATAAGTGTGACCCCCAACTCAGGCCATTCGCCGGTCAGTATCGCGATTCCGACTAGTTGCCTTGCGCCTCGTCGACCGTAAGTTCGGCCGCAGGGTCGGCCACAAGGCGCTCGTCGGGAATTATCTCCCCGCTCAAGATTGAGTGTCCGTACGTCCCCGCCTCGAGTCGTAGCTCCGCGCGCTCGATTGCGGCCAAACGACGAATCAGTGAGTTCGCGACCGCGTCGTCGGTGCCCTCGGAAACGAGCAACTCCGATGAATCACTCATGTCGCCGTGCTGGTTAGCTGCTGATCGGTCGGATTGACCGTCGCTGCTCACCGCGTCGAGTAGGTGTTCGACTCGAGATCGTTCAGCACTGAGCAACGCTCGGGCTCGCTCGTTATCCACGTCATGCTCCGTTCTCGACTCGCGACCTAGGAATTGCGCGAGTGTCCAGATCTGCCCAGCGTAATTCCTCTGAATTGATATCTCGCGAGGCGTTCGCCATGATGCGATTTCAGTCCGCCTAGAGCGGCGTTTTACGCCTCGTAAGGTGGTGGGATGTCCATCCGGAGTTTTGACTGATCGTGCTGTGGGCGGCCATTCAACAGACGTGGGAGCCATTCGTCCTGGTCGTCGGGCTGCTCCTCATCGGGCACGTCGCTTCGAAGGACGGACTCTTCGAGGTCGCGGGCTCGAAGCTCTCGCGACTCGGCGGCGGTACGGTCGTCCTCTTCGTGGCGATGATGGTGCTCGCTGCACTCGTCACGGCGACGCTGAACCTCGATACGTCGGTCGTCTTTCTCACACCGGTGCTCCTCCAAACGGCTCGTCACCGAAAAGCTGATGAACACGCGTTTCTCTACGGTTCGATCTTCATGGCCAACGCGGCGTCTCTACTGCTGCTGGGATCGAACCTCACCAATGTCCTCGTGTTCTCGCGCTCTGACGTCCGGGGCGCGACCTTCGCGCGAACGATGCTCGTACCTTGGTTGGTCTCGATCACGCTCACGACTCTGGTCGTGTTGGTCTGGCGCTGGCGCGCACTCTCATCAGAGCCGAACGAGGAACCTCAAGAGGTGCAGCACTTCATCCTCGGCCCCGGAATCGTCGGCGTCGTGGCGGCCGTGGCCCTCATGCTCGCATTCAGTCGCCCGGCGATTCCAGTGCTCGGCGTCGCGGTCATCGTCGCGGCGATCGACGTCGTCGTCCGCCATCGTTTTACGCTGACGTCGCTCGTGCGAAGCGCCAACTTGCCCATGGTGGTGGGTCTGTTCGTGCTGGCCACCGCCGTGTCGGTGGCGTCACGCTTCTGGCACATCGCACAACACTTGATCGGGACCGCCGGGTCGTGGCAGACCGCGGGCGTCGCCGCCCTTTCATCGAACGTGATCAACAATCTTCCCGCCGCCGCCCTGCTCTCAGCAAAGTTCCCGCATCATCCCTACAGTTTGCTCTTCGGACTCAACCTGGGACCTAACCTCACCGTCGTCGGCGCACTCTCATCGATTCTCTGGCTTCAAGTGGCACGACGAGAGGGGGCGACTCCTTCGGCGTGGACCTTCACCAAGGTTGGCGTGGTGGTCACGACGCTCACGCTCGTCGCGTGTCTTCTCGTCGCTTGAAGTCCCGTAGGTCGCGAATGCCGGTTACGGCGCTGACGCTTCGCCGCCCTGGGGGTGATGCGTGCGACGATGGGGCAGCGAGATGTCTTCTTCGCCCAGTGCTTCGATCTCGTCGCTCGGAACATCGACCGAGGGACGAAAGAACTGTTGGGCGATGAGTGTGGGCACGAAGGCCGAGAGGATGACGACGGTGACCAGTTCCGTGTACTGCGTCTCGTTGATCAGATGGTGGGTCAACCCGTAGAGCGCGGAAATGGAACCGAACGTGAGCCCGGTCGCCATGAGGAGCGTTGTGTAGGTCCGCTCTTTGCTCGGCAGTCGGAACGCTCTGGCCACGGGCCAGACGCCCAGGAACTTGGTGACCATCTTCACGAAGAACAGAGTGACGATGACCCCGACGCCGGTGACGAGCGTTGACGCAGAGATCAGCGTCCCGGCGCGGAGAAAGAAGAACGGTGTCAAGAGTGCGAAAGCGATCGTTCGAATTCGGTCGAGAATCACCCGGTCGTTCATGAAGACGCCCGCCACGACGAGGCCCGCGACGTAGGCGGGCAAGACGGCTTCGCTCCCGGCCGCCGTCGCCAGACCGCCGAGAGCGAGCAGTACGACCAGAATTACCTTCACCTCGGGTTCACTGACCCGGTGTCCGACGTTCGCGACGACCCAGCGGAGCACCTTGGGCAAGAAGAACAGCACGACCGCGGTCACGACGACGAACACCAGCAGGAGCCAGTCGTAGCTCGCGAAGAGACCGCCCAGCGCCAAGACCGTGCCGAGGTCCGTGACGAAGCACGCGGCGAGAATGAGTTTCCCGATGTCGTGCCTATTGAGTCCCGTTTCCACCATGACGGCGTAGACCACGGCGACCGACGTCGTGCTGAGAGCTATACCGGCGATTTCCGAGGCGTGGAAGTTCCAATCGAAAACGTAGCGGGCGAAACAGAATGCCCCAACAAGAGGAAGCAAGAAGGAAACGATGCCCATGGACAAACTGGCTTTCCAATGTTTCTTCAGCGACACCGGATCGATCTCGGCGCCGGCGAGAAACGTAAGAAGTATTGAGCCAATTCCCGCGAGCAACGTCGTGTAATCGGTCTGTTGGATGTGTTCTCTAATTCCGGGGATGTTGCCGAAGACGGCGCCGATGAGAATCTCGACGAGCGCTACCGAGAGCCCAATTCGAATGCTGATAAATGAAGCGAGCAGAGCCATGCCGACCCAAATTGCCATCACGTAATAAACGTTCATCCGTACCTCCGATCAGGGCAGGGTACGTTTGCGGGCCCCTACCAGCGTGCTTTTCTTGCTGGTAGATGCCATCAGCCGGATAAACCGACACTTTTCTGGGCGGGCCTCATCGCTCAGAGGGGAGTGTAGCAAAACGACTCTCTGAGGCGTTGCCTCGATCGTGCCAACCATTCGAAATTGGAGCGGCCTACTGGCTTCAATTCCTTTCCAATGATGGTGTCAGGTCAGCACGCGGTTTCAGCGCTCGCACCGTAAGATCACTTCGAGTGGGTGAGGGCCTAGGGGCATACTCCTCGCACGGTGTAGGGACCAGAATCGAATCAGGGGGCAGCGAATGACCAACGACGAAAGAAACGACGACGTCAATTCGGCGAGTAGCGACGTATGGAGCGGTTTGATTCCCGATCCGGGGTCACCGGGATTCAGCTTACGAACGACGTTCCCAACGAATGCTGATGGAGTGGAAGTGATGCTCGAACGCTGGGACGCCGGCACCGCGGAGCCACCACACTTTCACCCGGGCGATGACATGACAATCGTCGTAGAGGGCAAGATGACGGTCCAGTTCTATCGGAGGGCGGGGGAGTCACTCCTCGCCGACGGAGAGCCCGTGCAACTCAATAAGGGCGACGTCGGCTACGTTCGTGCGAAGCGCATTCATGAGGCGAAGTACATCGAGAACTGCCAACTCGTCTACGTGCACAATGGCGCCTTCGCATTCAATCTCGTCGAAGTTGCCGTCGGATAGGCCGTAGTCGCATTCGCGTCGTCCGCACAGTGAGTCCACCCGCTCGGTTCTAGGATTTTGCGTACGAAGAAGCGGCGATTCATTCTTTCCCTGGTAGTGGGCTCCGTCATTGTGGCGGCGGTGATCCTCACGGTCAACGCGCGTGCGCGGTTCGATGGTTCGAATTCAACACTGGCTCAATTCCGCAACGCGTATGAGCGTCCGCCCAAGCTCTTGCTGGCCTACGGTGAGATCAGATTTGCACCTCTGGACGATGCACAGCTATCGAGAGTGCGGATCACGCCAACCGTAGCTATTCGCGTTGCCTCGTCACAGTTCGGCAGGGATCATGGATCTCGGGTGACGTTCGAGTCGCTGGGCGGATACATCGACGCCAACCGCATCGTTCATGATTGGGTCGGCACCAGGTCGTGGGTGCCCAAGGCACTGCCCGCGTACATCGTGAGGATCTCGGGGGTTCAGATTGAATTGGACGGACCCCATGGGGGCGTCGCTAAGAACCGATCCTGGAACGTGATCGTGAATGCAATCGACGGAAGAGTCATCAGCGCTATGACGTACAACTAAACGTCGAGTTCTGTACCGAAGCGCCCTAGCGCGAGCCGCATCGTGCCACTGACCTGTCGCGAGTCCCTCGTACTCAGGTTGGCGCGAATGTCATGAGATGTTGTATTAGTTCCTAAACGGCGCACACTCTATTTAGGGAATGCCTGCGAGATCCGCACAGCGATGAGCTTCTCGACCAGTTCCTTGGTCAGGGGCTCGTCGGTCGGAAAGCGAAGTGCGCCGCTCGAAAAGCTCAATGAGGACAATTCTTCCTTGAGTTCAGGAAAAACCGCGCCGCTGTGCGGCAAGTAACTCAAATGATTCTTGAAGGCGGCGAATCCCGCGACAACCTTTCCTTGGAGCCGAAATGCCGGAACACCATACGAAAGTCCCTGCTCCGCCTCCGGGATCACCTCGATGATCGTTTCTCGAAGCGTCTGAAGTGTCGTGCGCTTTTGATCATCGAGCGCATCCAAATATGTGGTGATTTCGTCGCTGGACACCATGCCATTATCGGTCGACCGTCAACGGCGGTCAAGCACAACGCCTTTGCACCTAGGGAGCTCGCGCGACCGATCTGCACTGAGGCGGTATTGAATCGTCGTTTGATGAGCGATTCGTGCGCATCTCGGAACAGCGAAAGTCCTTACGAAAGCTCTGACCTGAAGGGTCGGATGGCCAATGGGTTAGAGGTGGAATCCGTGACTCGACACATGTAGCATCACACTCAATCACGTATATCAAGGGGGTCCGTATGTCATCATTCGAGAGCAAGCGATTTGATAATCCAGATGAGACGCGGCCTTTCGCTGACAAGGGCGAAGTCAAGATTGTCTCCATTGGGGGTGGTGTCGTGGGACACGTGACCTTCGAACCCGGTTGGAAATGGACGGAACACGTTCGCCCCATTGCGGGCACCGAGAGTTGTCAGGCGGCCCACGTCGGCTACGTGCTCTCCGGTCGACAGGTCGTAAAAATGGACGACGGCTCGGAATTCGAGATCAGCGCCGGCGACGTCGTGTCGATCCCGGCGGGTCACGACGGTTGGACGGTGGGCGATGAACCATGTGTGGTGATCGACTTCGCTGGTATGGCCACTTACGCCAAACCAAATTGAACCGAGTGGGCGGAGCACTGACCCGAGCCGCTCCGATTTTGATTTCCCAACATGACGAGGTCGAAAGTCGCTGAGAATCCACGTGATCGGGACAGCAGTACTATCCCTCAATGCCCCTCACCCCTGACGAATTTTACGAGAACGCTCTTCAGGCGGCGGACGCCGAAGGGCGAATGCCGCTGTCGCGACTCACCGCGTGGGAGA
>CALGFJ010000092.1 GCA_937881055.1 uncultured Acidimicrobiaceae bacterium
CCGCACCCAACGTTGTAATCGGCTTGTGCATTGGGCGTGGCGATGATACTGACGCCAAAACCCGCCGCGAGCGTCACCGCGATGACGCTCGGGATTATCTTCCGGCGTTGGTGAGCGAGTGATTCCCGGATACGCAACATAAAAAATCCTCCCGTACGGCACTCTCGAACAACATGAGTACTTGTAAATACGTTAGCGGGCGTTCCTTCCACACAAACTCTCATAACGCACGATTTGGTCAACATCTAAGACAATTCACATCAACCGGAGTATCCAACTCACGGCCCCCAAAGTGGGTTCTTCGGTCGGTGAGGGCACGGCTGCAACACGCCTCCACGGAAGCGAGATCTGTTCGTTGTTCCGCGGTGATAACGATTGCTTCGACTGGCCGATGGGCAACATCGGTCGTGTCTGTACATAGTGTGTAGTTATCAGCTCGACGTGCGTGTTGACCTGACGAATATGGCGCCTTGATGCCTTCGCGAGCGGCCTCCTCCTCCACCGCCGCTACCGCAACAACACCAGACACCGTCGCCTTCAGGTGTCAAATTTCTACCGAGATGCAGTCCACGTTGCATCAATGATGCAGTAGACACTTTTCTAATTTGTGAGTCAAGGCCAATTCGTTCGTTCACGTTCCAGAAGCTGACAGTTCAACTGATGCGGGAGGTCGCGGACGGTAACGACTCGTCGTCACAATGAGTGCCATGCCCACGGCCCACGCAATTAAGGCGATCACATTGAAAGTGTCCACTTGCAGATTCTGGAGTGACAGTGGATACGCAACGCCAACGATTATCCAGGGACTGCTGAGAATCAGCGCGGCGCTGGCAACTTCGCGTCGCTTGGTAATCCACAACACCGCAAACAGTGCAAGTAGGAGTACGTCGACGTAGGGCTGACGATGAACGATCTCGTACGTACCAGACCAATAAAAGGAATTGAAGAATCCGGGATTGACGCTCGAATTGGTAACGAAAAACAAGGTCGCGAACGTGGCGAGACCAACGCTCAAACTGGGTATGACCCTGCGACGCGTGACGTTCACGTCCGGGGCAAGCAAGCTGGGAAGGCCGAGACTCACCAGAATGGCAATCTCCCAAATGTTCGGATTGCGATAAGCGAGTTTGGCGAGAACCTCCCCCACGATCGTAAGTGTCATGCACACGCCGGCAATTCGTCGCCGGTACTGCGGCCACTCGAAGACCGCGAGGACGCCCAGAATCCAGACCAGATAGAGCAGAGGTCCTGCCGTGAGGAACGGTCCGAAGCTCGGATAAAAGAATCGTGAACTCACCACGGGTAAATCGCCCGAGATCAAGAGATACAGACCAAAAAATGCTCCCGTCACGAGGCCCGGGATCGCGGCAATATCCAGTGCCTTGCCAAACATGGTTTCACTGGTCAGACCCAACCGAACACGCACTCCATAGAGCGCCACACTGATCTGGTCACTGAGCGAGACACGAGGTACGCGAGCTTCGGCGGCTTCTTGCAAAGTGGCGACGATCTCTTCTCCACGTTCTTCGCGGTACGCCTTGGGATAGAACCTCAAGAGCTTTCGTGAACCGGCGAGGTCTTGAGTCACGCGACTCCTCCCACGAATTGAAGTCGACGTAACGCGATGTTGGAGACTTTGACGCGGCGCTTGGATTCTTCGCCAAGCAATGTTGTTCCTTGTGACGTAAGTTCGTAGTAACGGCGAAGTCGTCCGTCCACGATCTCCTCCCCCACCGATTCAATGACGCCGTCGAACGTCAAGCGGTCCAACATGGCGTAGAGCGTTCCCGCTTTGAGTTCGACTCCGCCCTCCGAAAGCGATGCCACGCCTTGAATAATCGCGTACCCGTGTCTCTTGCCCTCGGCCAAAGTCGCCAGCACAAGGAATGTGGGTTCTCTCATCTCTTTAGTCATGTCAGCAGTATATACAGTTCACATGTATATGACAACTATCGATGAGTCCTCAGTGACCACTGAATTTGATGTGCGACTTTACGTTACGAACAGCCGCTCGTCGCTCCGCAGCTCGAGCAGACGTAGCACGAACCGGCGCGCTGCATGGCGTTGCCGCACTGGTAACACATCGGCGCGTCACGCTGTTGGCCGCGATTGAGCAGCTTGGGCTGCTCGACTAGCTTCTCGCTGAGATCGACCAACGTCGGCTGCACACTCGCGTTCACTGTGGGCGTCGCCTGCTCCGCGACCTCGGGAAGGGTGGGCTGGATGCGCTCACTCGTCGAGAGCACGCCCAACTCTTCGCGATCGATCGGGCTTAAATAATCCAGCGCCAAGCGACGGAAGATGTAGTCCACCAACGACGTCGCGATGCGCAGGTCGGCGTCATCGGTCATGCCCGACGGCTCGAACTTCATGTTCACGTACTTGCGCACGTAGGTCGCCAGCGGCACGCCGTGCTGCAGGCCGAGACTGATCGAGATCGAGAACGCGTCCATGATGCCGGCCAACGTCGAACCTTGCTTGGAGACCTTGATGAACACTTCGCCCGGTCGGCCGTCCTCGTACTCACCGACGGTGACGTAACCCTCACAGTCCGCGACGCGAAAGGCGAACGTCGTCGACACGCGACGGCGCGGCATGCGCTCACGCAACGCCATGATGGAAACGTGGTGACCCTCAGCTCGGGCGACCGCCAGTTCCTTCTCGAGCTGCTCGATGCGCGTGAAGAGTTCAGCCGCGACCGAGTCCGTCGCGGTCACCGACGACGAAGACTCCTCGCCGTCCTTCTTCGCGGTGGAGAGCGGCTGGCCGACCTTGCAGTTGTCGCGGTAGATCGCGACGGCCTTGACGCCCAACTTCCAGGCGTCCATGTGGAGATTCGCGACGTCTTCGATGGTGGCGTCCTCGGGCATGTTCACGGTCTTGGAGATCGCGCCCGAGATGAACGGCTGGACGGCACCCATCATCTTCACGTGGCCGAGGTAATGGATCGTGTTGTCACCCATGGAGCAGGCGAAGACCGGCAGGTGCTCGGGGTTGAGGCCCGGCGCGCCGACGATTGACTTGTTCTCGTCAATGTAGGCCTCGATCGCCAAGGACTCGATCTCTGAGTACCCGAGCTTGCGGAGGGCTCGCGGCACCGTCTGATTGACGATCGCCATGTTGCCGCCGCCGACGAGCTTCTTGAACTTCACGAGCCCGAGGTCCGGCTCGATGCCGGTCGTGTCACAGTCCATCAACAGGCCGATGGTGCCGGTCGGGGCGAGCACGGAGGCCTGGGCGTTGCGCACACCGTGACGAGCGCCGAGGTCCACGGCCTCCTCCCACGAGCGCTGGGCGGCTTCGAGGATCTCGGCCGGGGCCAATGCCTCGTCGATTCGATACGACGCGTCGCGGTGCATGCGCAACACGTCGAGCATCGGTGTGGCGTTCTCCTCGTAGCCCTCGTGGGGTCCCATGCGTCCGGCGGTGCGCGCGCTGACGGCGTAGGCGTGGCCGGTCATCAGGGCGGTGATCGCCGCGGCCCAGGCCCGTCCTTCGTCGGAGTCGTAGGCCAGGCCGGACGCCATGAGGAGGGCACCCAAGTTCGCGTAGCCCAGACCCAGCTGGCGGAACTTGCGTGAGTTCTCGGCGATCTTCTCGGTCGGGTAGTCGGCCGCGCCGACGATGATCTCTTGGGCGCTGAAGAGCACCTCGATCGAGTGCTTGAAGGCGTCGACGTCGAAGGAGCCGTCGTCCAAGAGGAACTTCATCAAGTTGAGGCTCGCCAGGTTGCACGCCGAGTTGTCGATGTGCATGTACTCCGAGCACGGGTTCGATCCGTTGATGCGATCGGTGTTGGGTGACGTGTGCCACTTGTTGATCGTCGTGTCGAACTGGAGCCCGGGGTCGGCGCACTCCCACGCGGCGCGCGCGATCTGACGCCAGAGGTCACGGGCCTTCACGCTCTGGACGGTGCGACCGCCGTGGCGCGCCTTCAACTCCCAGTCGCCGTCGGCGAGCACGGCGTCCATGAACTCGTCCGAGACGCGCACCGAGTTGTTCGCGTTCTGGTACTGGATCGAGTGGATGTCCTTGCCGTCTAAGTCCATGTCGAAGCCGTTGTCACGCAGGACGCGCGCCTTCTTCTCCTCGTTGGCCTTGCACCAGATGAACTCCTCGATGTCCGGGTGATCGGCGTCGAGGATGACCATCTTGGCCGCGCGGCGCGTCTTGCCACCGGACTTGATGGTGCCGGCCGACGCGTCGGCGCCGCGCATGAACGAGACGGGCCCGCTCGCGGTGCCGCCGCCTTCGAGCATCTCGGCGCTGGAACGAATCCGGGAGAGGTTCACGCCGGCGCCCGAACCGCCCTTGAAGATGATGCCCTCTTCGGTGTACCAGTTGAGGATCGAACGCATCGAGTCCTCGACGGCGAGGATGAAACAGGCGCTGCCCTGTTGGGGTACGTCCTTCACGCCGATGTTGAACCAGACCGGCGAGTTGAACGCGGCCTTCTGGGTGATGAGCAGGTGCTTCAATTCAGCGCCGAACGTGTCGGCCTCTTCTTCGTCGATGAAGTAGTTGCCCTCAATGCCCCACGCCGTCACCGTGTCCACGATGCGGTCGACCACTTGCTTAAGGCTGGTCTCGCGCTCGGCGGTGCCGAGGGTGCCGCGAAAGTACTTCTGCGCGAGAATGTTGGTGGCGTTAAAGGACCAGTCGGCCGGGACCTGCACGCCGAGCTGCTCGAAGGCAACGGTGCCGTCACGAAAGTTTGAAATGCGCGCATCGCGCCTGTCCCAGAGCACTTCGTCGTAGGGATGACGATCCTCCGTGGTGAAAAAACGACGAAGTCCAATTCCGAGTCGCTGAGGTGCGATAGCCATATCCATATCTCTTTCCTTGTCCGATTCCGACACTTACTACCTGCCTCTGGCGCCGTCGGGGTCGGGAAGTCAAGAATACTACGTTGAAACCCCCCGACCACTATATGTAGTGGTCAAACTACATTACGTCGCAAGATGCTGTGTTATTACAGCACTGTAATTACACCGCGTCAACTCTATTTTGGACTTTTTTTGGAAAACTTTGTAGTCGGCCTGAGTGGCCCTAGAGCGCCCGTGGAACCCTTACTAGTCTACCCCCGTGGACCTCATACTTGCCCTGGACGCTGGCACCTCTGGGGTCCGTACGGTGGCTTTCGACCAGAACGTAAAAATTGTTGATTCGGCCTACCGATCACTGACCCAACACTTTCCTCGTCCCGGTGAGGTCGAACACGACGCCGCCGAGATCGCTCAACTGGCCGTCGTGACCCTGCGCGAGGTCGCGGCCGCTGCACGTGACAACGGGCACCGGATCGTTGCTTTGGGCATCACCAACCAGCGTGAAACAACGGTCGCGTTTGATCGTGAAAATGGACAGCTTTTGCATCGCGCGATCGTCTGGCAGGACCGTCGTTGCGCGACGATCTGCAACGAGATGCAAGCCCACGGTCACGGACACCAAGTTCGCGCGACCACCGGCCTGGTGCTCGACCCGTATTTTTCGGCGACCAAGATGAACTGGCTGCTCGAGCACGGTGCGCTTGACGCGGTTTCCACCGGGGCTCTCGCCACCATCGACACATGGCTGTTGTGGTACCTGAGCGGCGGACCACGCGGCGGGGTGTACGCCACCGAGGCGTCCAACGCGTCGCGCACCATGCTGATGGACCTCAACACCCTCGAATGGTCGCCAGCGATGTCGTCGCTCTTTGACGTACCGCTCGAACTGCTGGCGCCGATCCTTCCCTCGGCCGGTCACTTCGCCTCCATCAGCGCCGACGTGGTACCCGAGCTCGCCGGCGTGCCCGTCACCGGGATCCTCGGTGACCAGCAGGCGGCGCTCTTTGGCCAGGCCTGCTTCAGCGCGGGCGTGGTCAAGGCCACCTACGGCACCGGCGCCTTCATCTTGGCCAACGCCGGCGAGCGCGTGCCGGGCGTGTTCGACGGATTGATCTCCACGCTCGCGTGGGACCTCGGCGACGTAGGGCCGGTCAACTACGCGGTCGAGGGATCGGCCTTCGTCGCCGGGGCCGCGGTGCAGTGGCTGCGCGACGAGATGGGCTTTGTCGAGCACTCCGAGGAACTCGAAGCGCTGGCCACGAGCGTCACGAATAGCGCGGGTGCGGTATTCGTGCCGGCCTTCACCGGACTGGGCTCGCCCTTTTGGCGCAGCGAGGCGCGCGGATCGATTACGG
>CALGFJ010000093.1 GCA_937881055.1 uncultured Acidimicrobiaceae bacterium
GCCGCGACGGAGGTGGCGAGGTTCCCCGTGGACGCGCACGCGGCCGTCGTGAAACCCAGACGACGCGCGCTCGACAACGCCACCGTGACGACACGATCCTTGAATGAACCGGTCGGATTGCGCGTGTCGTCCTTCAGCCACAGTTCGCGCACGCCGAGGACCTCGGCGAGGCGAGTGGAGCGACGAAGTGGCGTCCAACCGGCCCCGAGGTCAACCGGCTCCAGTCCGGGGTCGGGCAAAAGTGCGCCGTAGCGCCAGATGGAATTGGGACCACTCGCGATCGACTCGCGCGTGACAACACCTCGGGCCGCGGCGAGGTCGTAGTCGACCTCAAGCGGACCGAAGCAGAAATCACACGAGTACCGAGCCTCGCTGGGATAGGTGGTACCGCACTCTCGACATAAAAGACCTGTAGCGAAACTCATAACTCCCTTTTCATCGTTCGGCCTTTGGCACCTGGTGTGATGAGCGGGTAGCTCAGGTATCACACTGGTTGTCGCGACTTCAACGGGGCCGTCCCTCAGTCGCTCTTGATGACCCCTCAATTCTTGTCGAACGCGCCGACGGTGTCAAGTGCGATCTCGCGGTTCGACCCCTAACCTCGTACGAGTGAGCAGCCCTGACGTCCCGTGGACGCTGAACCGCGAAGCGTTCAACCTCGAGCGCGTCGTCTCCATGAAGTCCGGGACCACCGTCGCGGTCGTGGTCCCGGCCCGTAACGAGTCAGCCACCGTCGGAGCGGTCCTTGACGCCGTCCTCGCCCATCGCGAACTGGTCGACGAACTGGTGGTGGTGAACGACAACTCAGTGGACGACACCTCGACGGTCGCGGACCACCACGGAGCTCGCGTCATTCGCCTCGAAGGACCGAGCGGCAAGGGCGAGGCGATGCGCGCCGGACTGAGCGCGACGACGTCAGATTTGGTCGTGTTCCTCGATGCCGATGTCGTCAACACGACCTCGGAGTTCGTGGCGCGATTGATCCAGCCACTCCTGGAGCGCCCAGAAACCCAATTGGTGAAGGGATACTACGAACGGCCGCTGCACAACATGCCGACCGGGGGCGGGCGAGTGAACGAGTTGGCCGCTCGCCCAATATTGTCGCTGCTCTACCCCGGACTCGGTGAGATACGACAGCCCCTCGCCGGCGAGACGGCCGGGCGACGCAGTGCGTTCGACGCCATCACGTTGGAGAAGGCATACGGCGTTGAGATCGCCTTGCTGATCGACATCGCTCGCCAATTCGGCGTGCGCAGTCTGGCGCAGGTCGACCTCGGGGTGCGACGTCATCGCAACCGTCCGCTCGAAGAGTTGCGGCCAATGTCAATGGACGTGTTACGTGCGGCGTTGAAGCGCTACGCCGTCCACCTGCCGCCTCAAGCGTGACTAACCCCTGTTGCCGGAGTTGTTACCCAGGATCACGATGACGTCATCACTCGATGCACCGGGTACGGGACGCAGGCCATTGAGCGCTTGGATGGCGTGATGACCGACATGAATCTTGTTGGCGATCTGAATCGCGGCCCACTTGAATCCTGGATTGAAATAGACGATGGTCGACTTCTCTTTTGGACCATTGACACCGGGAAGCGTGTTCCAGCCCTGTGTCAGGAGTTCCTGGGAGTAACCGCGAGCCAGATTCGGAACTTTCGTGCCGTTGGCCACCTGCACGCGCACCGATGACTTCGCAACGGTGTGGTGATGGATCGTCGTGGTGGTCTGCGATGGTGGCAACGTCGTCGTGCCACTGGTTGACGTCGGGCTGACGTAACGAAGCATGAGGAAAGCAGCCGCCACAAAGAGAACGACAATTATGAAGACCACACTCAACGCGGGTTGGTAGTGAGAACCAGGTGGGTTCGACCCGTGGTGCGGCTGGGATGATTCACTCATTCGTCTCAGCCTACATATTGAGGCCAGACGTTTTTCACTAACCTTGAACTTCCAAGCCGGTGTGGCGCAGTCTGGTAGCGCAGGCGATTTGTAATCGTCAGGTCGTGGGTTCGAATCCCTCCACCGGCTCC
>CALGFJ010000094.1 GCA_937881055.1 uncultured Acidimicrobiaceae bacterium
TGAGGCCGTTGCGCGACACCTTCAACGCTTCGCTCTTACCGGTCTGCATGTTGAGCGCGGTCGCGCGCCAGCCGGGCAGATAAGCCATCGAGCGAACGAGTGTCACCGAACTGTTGGCGTGCACGTCGACCCACGTGTCGCCGTAGGCCACGTTGCGAACGTGGGACAACGTGCCGACGGACCTCGGGGTCAACCACACGGTCGGCTTCACGGTTTCGGCTTTGAAGACCGAGAACGTGCCGACGGTGTCGGTGAGGTGCCAGCGGTGACTGTCCAGCGCCTCTTGCATCGGTGAGTTCAATTGGTAGGTGACCTTGATCGGCGCGAGTTGAGTGACGAGCGCGTCTCCGATCGAGATGCCGTTCTTGGCAGTCAGTTCGAAACCGGCCGCCTTGGGCGTACGCCCCGGAATCGTAAACGTCACGTCGTTCGCCCCGGTCTGATGGAGCACCGGGCCGACTCCTCGGCCGTTCCAGTCGAGCAGGGTGAAGTACACCGTGCCGGTCGCGACCGGACGCCCTCCACGTCCGTGCAAGTTCACCGTGTGCACGCGCAGGATCTGTCCGAAGTAGCGGTCGGCGACTGGTGACGGTGGTGCCTGACGACAGTTCGGCGCCGGCGTGACCGGCACCTTGACGTTGCGGCTAAGGGCGGCGTAGGACACCGCGATCGCCGAAAGTCGCAGTTGCGCGAAGGTCCCGTCGGCGAGCCGACAGGGATCGATTGCCGACTGGGGGTGCGTACCGGTCGAGTCGTCGTAGATACTCGAGATCAGCGAGCCGTAGCCCTGCACGCTCGGCACTTTCGTGAAGACGTTCATGTTCGGTACCCCGAGGGCTTGAAACTGGTGCTGATGGGCTCCGCCCTGATCGACCAACGCCGTACGGCCGTTGTTGCCGAAGAGCGCCATGGCGTTCGCACTCGAAGGTTCGGTCGGGCCGGCGCCGCCGATTACGCCCGTAGCACTCAGGATCAAGAAGACCAGTACGTCACACACCAGCACGCCCATCAGAATCTTCATGAGGTGCTGCGACGATCGCCAACGAAGGAGGGCTACGACCACGAGTAACGCGACGACGAGGTGCAGGCCGTAGGAGAGGTGCATGTCCTGAGCGAGGTCCTCTTGTTGGGGGAAGACCCCGAGGTACGAGACGATTCTCGCCCCCCAGAGAAATAGTCCGACGCACAGGGCCATGATGCTCAGCGCCGGCGCGAGTGACACCCACTTCCTTCGACCTTCGAGTCCGGCCTCGGCCGTGCGACGCGTCTCGAGTCGATGGAGCCACCAGCCCAGCAGTGCGGTCATGGCGAAGTCCGCGAGGATGATGTTGCGACTCTGCAGTCGCGTGCGGCCGTACAGGGGGATGAGGCGGTACAGGTGACCGAGCGGCGTGTACGAGCCCCAGGTCGCAAAGAGTCCGACGACCAGCACCACGAAGTAGAGAATGAAGTCGCGGTCCTCGCCCTTCCATCCCCGGCGCGTCAACTTGGTGATAAAAGCGAAGGTCGCGATCAGCGCCAACACGCCGACGTAGCCGGTCACCTCGGGCAGGTTGTAATGAGCGAAGTAGTTGGGCTGTCCGCCCGAACCGTTCCCCCCGAAGATGTCCGGCACGAAGAGCAGCGACGTCCAGCGCACCACCAACGAGCCGGCCCCGAAGTAGCCGTAACTGATCGACGAACGCTGGGAGAAGCCGATGAACGACCACCCGGGCAGGAGTTGCACCAGGCCAATGGCGCACCCCCACGCGAGGCCCACCACGAGGGCGACGACGTAGGCAACGCGAGCGCGCCACGATTGAATCCAGTACGAACTTCGAATCAGCAAGACCGACGGACCGATCGTCAAGGTCAACAGTTCGATCTCGGCGATGCCGCGCGGTTCGCCCGTCAGAAAAGTCAGGCCCCACAACAGCGCGTAGCCCCACATCCAGGGCGTGGAAATCCTCGCGAGGTGACGCCACGTGCTCGTCGCGGGCTCGAGGGAGAGTCGGCGCGAGAGTGAGACCAAAATCAGTGCGGCCCACGGTATGAAGGCGAAGCCCTGGACGACACCCAGGTGGACCAGTTGACCGATCATGGCGCCCGAGTAGGCGAAGCTCATCGCCGCGGCGAAGGACGACAACGTGCGTAGGCCGTGCCAACGCAACAGCGCGAACATGCCGGAGGCCGCGATCACGTAGACCGCGATGCAGTTGATGATCCACGCGGCGATTGGAGGCACGAAGGCGAAGATCGCCGTGAGCGGGTACAGCGCCCCGGCGTTGAGCCCCCCGAGCAGGGGCGTGCCGGAGTTCGCGAGCGGATTGAACAGTGGCAGATGGCCCGACGCGATCTGTTGGCCGCTCAAGACGCGCAGGGGGAAGTTCTGAATCAGATTGTCGCCGTCAATCGCCGGATGACCCAAGAGCGCCGGGATGACGAAGAGGAACGTCGGCACCACCAGCATCGCGAAGAGGGCGCGACGATCTGCGCTGGTCAGGGGCCGCCACCATCGTCTCTGATGCGTGGGGGTGACGAGACTCATTGGCTCCACGCTACGAAAAAGCACGACGCCCGTGCGGCACGGTCACGCGGACCGCACAACACGGGCGTCGAAGGACTATCGGCGACGTGGTCGAGGACTACGACGCGCACTGTCTCCGTCGACAAAGACCGGGCCGCCGGGGCCGAGGTCGCCGATCTCGTCCGCGAGTTCGGCCTCGAAGGCCGCCTCGAACGATGAGCTCGACGCGGTCGGACGTGCGGCGTTCGCGTTGTCGCGCGGCGCGTTGTCGCGCGGCGCGCGATCGCGCGGTCCACGGTCGCGGTCGCGGCTGCCTCGATCGGCATCACGAGAACGAGGCGGGCGCGATTCGCTCTCCTCCGACTCGGGGAAGTCACCAACCAGCGACAACGAGACCTTGCCCTGCGGGTCGATGTCGTCAACCTTGACTTCGATCGCCTGACCGAGTTCGAGCACGTCTTCCACTTGCCCGATGCGCTTACCACCGTTGAGTGGTGCCATCTTCGAGATGTGCAAGAGGCCGTCGCGTCCCGGCATGATGCTCACGAACGCGCCGAACTTGGCGATGTTGACGACGCGACCCTGATAGGTCGCCCCGACTTCGGGCGTGGGCGGGTCGAGAATCATGGCGATGCGTCGGCGAGCTTCTTCGACCGCGCGACCGTCCTTGGCGCCGATGGTCACGGTGCCGATGACGCCGTCGTCGTCGACCGCGATGTCCGCACCGGTCTCTTGCTGCAGGGTGTTGATGACCTTGCCCTTCGGGCCGATCACCTCGCCGATCTTGTCGATCGGGATCTGCAGCGACACGATCTTCGGTGCCACCTCGGCCACCTGGGCGCGGGGTTCGGCGATCGTGTTGGTGAGCACGTTGAGGATGAGCAACCGCGCCGTCTTGGCCTGGTCCAATGCGTTCGAAAGGACCTCGGCCGGGAGGCCGTCGATCTTGGTGTCGAGTTGCAATGCCGTCACGGCGTCAGCGGTACCGGCGACTTTGAAGTCCATGTCACCGAACGCGTCTTCGGCGCCGAGGATGTCGGTCAGCGTGACGTACTTGCCATCGTCGAAGACGAGGCCCATCGCGATACCGGCGACGGGCGCCTTGATCGGCACGCCGGCCGCCATGAGCGACAGCGTCGATCCACAGACCGACGCCATGGACGTCGAACCGTTCGACTGCAGGACGTCCGAGACCACGCGCAGCGTGTACGCGAAGTCCTCTTCGCTCGGCAGTACGGGGATCAGTGCTCGCTCGGCCAACATGCCGTGGCCGATCTCGCGGCGCTTGGGCATGCCCACGCGTCCGGTTTCGCCGACCGAGTACGGCGGGAAGTTGTAGTGGTGCATGTAGCGGCGCCACTCGTCGGGCCCGATGGTGTCGAGCTGCTGGCGCATGCGCGGCATACCGAGCGTCGTGACGTTGACCACCTGGGTCTCGCCGCGCTGGAACATGGCCGAGCCGTGCGTCATCGGGAAGAGGTCGATCTCGGCCGAGAGCGGACGGATGTCGGTGACGGTTCGTCCGTCGATGCGAACGCCCTCGTCTACGATCCGACGTCGCACGATCTTCTTGGTGACCGAACGAACGGCCGCCTTGATCTCACTGAGACGGTTCGGGAACTCGTCCTTCAGGTGCTCGATGATCGACGCGGTCGCGGCGTCGAGGGCCTCGTTGCGCGCGGTTTTGGTCGTCAGTTTGTTCGCTTCGGACAACGACGCCGCGCCCATGGCCTCGACGCTCTGGTACACGTCGTCCTGGTAGTCGGCGATGGTCTGGTACTCCATGGGCGCGATCGCTCCGCGCGCGGCGACGAAGTTCTTCACCAGTTCGCGCTGGAGGTTGATCGACTCGCGGATCCACAACTTGGAGGCTTCGAGACCGGCCGAGAGCACCTCTTCGGACACCTTCGGTGCGCCGTCGGCGTACTTCTCGAAGGACCCTTCGGTACCGCCGGCTTCGACCATCATGATCGCGACGTCGGCGTCGGCGGAGTCACTCAGCGCGCGTCCGGCCACGACCAGTTCGAAGGTCGCGGCGTCGCCCTCTTGGTACGTCGGGTGCGGCGCCCACTCACCATCAGTGGTGTAGGCCATGCGCACGGCGCCAATCGGGCCCTCGAAGGGGATGCCCGAGATCATCAACGCGGCCGAGGCGGCGTTGATGGCCAGGACGTCGTACGGGTTCTCCTGGTCGGCGCTGAAGATCGTGCCGACGACTTGGATCTCGTTGCGAAATCCCTTCGGGAACGAAGGTCGTAGCGGTCGGTCGATGAGGCGGCACGTCAGGACGGCCTGGTCCGACGGCTTGCCTTCGCGACGGAAGAACGCACCGGGGATCTTGCCCGCGGCGTACGCGCGCTCTTCGATGTCGACGGTGAGCGGGAAGAAGTCGATGCCCTCTCGAACGCTCTTGGCGGCCGCGACGGTCGCCAGCATTATGGTGTCGCCGATGCGAGCCACGACGGCTCCGTCGGCGAGTTGGGCCAGGTGGCCCGCTTCAAAACTCAAGGTTTTGTCGGTGCCCGTAATCGGGCTACTTACGCGGATTGCGTCAGTCATTTGGTATTGCTCCTATTTGGTTAGCAACACTCCGCCCGGATCCCAGTGGGCAACATTCGCGAACCGCGACTGTTCTCCACTGGCCTCCGAGGAACCGGATGTGTTGAGCACGTTGACGGCGTCAACGTGCCGTACGGCTAGCGACGAATGCCGAGACGGCCGATCAAAGCGCGGTAGCGCTCGACATTTCCGCGCTGCACGTAATCGAGCAGACGGCGACGTTGGCCGATGAGCTTCATCAGTCCACGGCGAGTGTGATGATCGCCCTTGTGGACCTTGAGGTGCTCGGTGAGGTGTGCGATCCGGTCTGTCAGGATCGCCACCTGGACCTCGGGAGAACCCGTGTCCGTCGCGTGAGCCTGATAGTCCTTGATGATCTGCTGCTTCTCAGCCATAACGTTTTATTTGCCTTATGAGTCGGATGTCTCGTAGCAAGTCGCCAACGTGACGACCCACATAGTCAGCGTCGCTGACCGAATATCTATTCTAGCAGTGCCGAGGCGTTCGGCGAGAACTTCTTGAATATCTCAATGGTTTGATCGACGTCGCGAGCGATCTGGGCCACTAAGGCCTCGACGTCGGAGAACACCTGTTCATCACGAAGACGTCTCATGAAGGCCACGTCGAGCGACGCGTCATAGAGATTTCCGTCGAATCCCGGCAGGTGGACTTCGACGAGGAGCGGGCCGTCATCATAAAACTGCGGTCGCGTGCCGATCGAGATCGCCGCCGGCCACCACCGGGCGTAGGGCGTTCTCACCGCTCCGCCGTAGATCCCCGTGAGGGGCACGAGTTGGTGTGGTGCGGTGGCCAGGTTCGCGGTCGCAAATCCGAGTTCTCCCCCACGCGCGTCGCCGTGCTCGACGAGCCCGCGCAACACGAACGCTCGCCCGAGGACTTCGTTGGCGCCCTCGACGTCGCCCGCGAGCAGTGCCGCACGCACGACACTCGAGCTCCAACGCGGCGCGCCGAAGGTCGGTGCTTCGTGGACCGCGAAGCCGTGACGCTGGCCCTCAGCCCTCAAGAGAGCGACGTCGCCCCGGCGGTCGTGACCGAATCGAAAATCCTCTCCCACCACGACCTCTCGCGTTCGCAGTTCGCCGACCAGAACGCGTCGAATGAAGTCCGGCGCCGATTCGTTCGCGAGCTCGAGGTCGAAGGTGAGCACGCGGACCTGTTCGATGCCCAACGCTTTGAATCCCTCGAGGCGTTGCTCGAGGGTCCCGAGGAGTCTCGGCGCACGCTCCGGGGCGAGGACTTGCGCTGGGTGCGGATCGAACGTGACGACCGTGGCGAGCGCATCGTCCGTTCCTCTTCCTTTGAGTTCCAACAGCTCGTCGATGACGGCTTGGTGTCCCCGGTGCAGACCGTCGAAGACACCGATGGCGACGACCGCATCACGACTCGAAAGTTTCGACGTCTCTCCGTCGCGCACGACAATCATCTGAGCAAACTACCCGCGCGCCGATTTATCGGGTGTCGCCAACACCAACTCGGGCTTCCACGAATCCTGGCGGCGTTGAAGAACGCCGACGAGCTCACCGGTTGTGTCGATGGCCGCGATCTCGTCGTCGCGAAAGGCCGCATCGAGCATGACCCGCTGACCCATCCGCACGGCGCGAACCTGATCGTCGGGCAACGTCACGTGCTCGAGACCGGTGACGAACGTCGCCGGCGGAGCGAGCACATCGCCCCCGTCGGCTACCAACTCGACCAGTCTCTGGAGCGTCACGGCGTCGCTCACCGTATGCGAGCCGCTCTGCGTACGCCGAAGTTCCACGAGATGACCGACCGTACCGAGTCGGCGCGCGAGGTCGCTCAAGAGCACGCGCACGTATGTTCCGACCGAGCATTCGACGTCGAAACGCCACACCGATGGGTCGTCGCTCGCGCGCAACGAGAACGCCGCGACCGTGATCTCTCGCGCCGGACGTTCGACTTCGATGCCGCGACGCGCCAGTTCGTGGAGACGTTGACCGTCGATCTTGATCGCCGACACCATCGGCGGAACCTGTTCTTGTCGGCCGAGCATCGCCGCGGCCGCTTCGTCGACGAGTTCAATCGTGAGTTCGGGCACGGGACGTTCCTCGATGACCTCCCCGTCCGCGTCGAGAGAATCGGTGGCGACGCCGAACTTTACGGCGCCGGTGTAGCGCTTGGTTTCGGACTGGGCGAAACGCAGCAGCCGGGTCGACGGTCCCACGGCGAGCACCAAGAGACCCGTCGCCATCGGGTCGAGGGTGCCCGCGTGGCCCACCTTCTTCTCATGAAGAATTTGTCGAACGCGAGCGACGACATCGTGACTCGTCATTCCGCGCGGCTTATCGACGAGGAGCAAGCCGTTATTCGTCGTCATGGTTCTGGCGACGGATGATCTCTTCGACGGCCTCACCACTGGCGACGGCCGGATCGGCCATGAACGAGAGTTTTGGCGTTCGCTTGAAGCGTGTCTGCACGTTGACGGCCGACTGGATCTGCGCTCGGCGCTCTTCGAGCACGACTCTCGTTTCCGGCGTGAGGGAGTCGAAGAAGACCATGGCTTGGCGAAGGTCTTGCGTGGTCTCGACCCCGGTCACCGTCACGATGCCGATGCGGTCGTCGATGTCCGAGATTTTCGTCAGTTCGTCCGAGATCACTTCACGCAGGATCTGATTGACGCGCGCGGAACGAGGATAGGGATGGTGAGATCCGGATGAACGGGCCATGCGTTAAGCCGTTCTGGGGATCTCGCGCTCTTCGAAGGTCTCGATGATGTCGCCGGCCTTGAGGTCTTGGTAGTCGGAGAGCCCGATACCGCACTCGAAACCGGACGCCACTTCGCGCGCGTCGTCCTTGAAACGACGCAGCGACGTAATCGAGCCTTTCCAGATGATTGTTCCTTCGCGAAGGAATCGAACCTTCGATCCGCGGGTGATGACACCGTCGCGCACGAAGCAACCGGCGATCGCTCCGATGCGAGGCACGCGAAAGACCTCTCGCACCTCGGCCTCGCCCGTGACGATCTCTTCGAACACCGGTGAGAGCAGACCGAGCATCGCGGCTTCGATCTCTTCGATCAACTTGTAGATGATCTCGTAGGTGCGAATCTGGACACCTTCGTTCTCCGAAAGGTCGCGGCTGCGCTTGTCCGGTCGGACGTTGAATCCGATGATCGTGGCGTTGGACGCCTTCGCGAGTTGGACATCGTTCTCCGTGATGCCGCCGACACCGCGGTGGACGATCACGAGCTTCACGTCGTCGCGTTCGAGCTTGCGCAGTGACTCGGTGCACGCCTCGAGTGATCCCTGGACGTCGGCCTTCAACACGATGTTGAGCGTCGCGGTCTCACCACGCTGGATCTGTTCGAAGAGATCCTCGAGACGGGCGCCGCTCGTCGAGGCGACGGGCTGGTGGCCGATGAGGCGCGCGCGCTGGGCGCGTGCTTCGGCGAGTGACCTCGCGTGTGCGAGGTCGTGCGCGACGCGCATCTCGTCGCCCGCGAACGGGGGCTCGCTGAATCCGAGGATCTGTACCGGCGTCGAGGGACCGGCCGACTTGATCTGCTTGCCCTGATCGTTGATGAGCGCCTTCACCTTGCCGAAGGCGGCGCCCGCGACGACGGGGTCGCCGACCGCGAGCAGGCCTTTTTGCACCATCACGGTGGCGACCGGTCCACGACCGACTTCGAGGTTCGCTTCGAGCACGGTGCCCACGGCTCGCCCCGTCGGACGCGCCGAGAGCTCGGCGACCTCGGCGACTAAGAGGACCTGTTCGAGGAGTTCGTCGATGCCGGTGGATTGCAGGGCCGAGATCTCGACACAGATCGTGTCGCCGCCCCACTTCTCCGGCACGAGTCCGTACTCGCTGATCTGTTGGAGCACGCGGTCGGGGTTGGCGTCGCCCTTGTCCATCTTGTTGACGGCCACGATGAGCGGGACGTCGGCGGCCTTGGCGTGATTGATCGCCTCGACGGTCTGGGGCATTACCCCGTCGTCCGCCGCGACTACGAGGATGATGATGTCCGTGACCTTGGCGCCGCGGGCGCGCATGGCGGTGAAGGCTTCGTGACCGGGCGTGTCGATGAAGGCGATCGCCTTGCCCTTCCACTGCACGCGATACGCGCCGATGTGCTGGGTGATGCCACCGGCCTCGCCGGCGACGACGTCGGTCTGACGGATCCGGTCGAGCAACAGCGTCTTGCCGTGGTCGACGTGACCCATCACGGTAACGACGGGCGGTCGCGGCGCGGCGGGAATCTCGTCGTCCTGATCGTCTTCGTCGAAGAACTTCGCCAACAGCGCCGCTTCTTGCTGCTCGCCGGGGTCGACCATGTGCACGCTCGCGCCAACTTCGGCGGCGTAGAGCTCGATCATGTCATCGCTCAAGCTCTGCACGGCGGTCACGATCTCTCCCTGCAAGAACAGGAACCGGATTATGTCGGCGGCGCTTCGATTCAGCTTGGGTCCGACGTCCTTGGCGGTCGAACCACGCTCGATGATCACTTCGCCATCGGGAACGGGCAGACTGCTCGGCTGCCACGTGGTCATCTGTGTCGGCTCGAGCTCTTCGACGTTGCGTCGTCGACGTCGCGTCGCCTTTCGTTGGGACCCGCGAGGTCCCCCGGTCCCGCGACTGGGCGGTCCTCCGCGGTTCGGTCCGCCCGGGGCGCCCGTTGGTGAACTCGGTCGCTGTCCGGGGAACCCACCACCGGCGCCGCCGGGACGTGACGTCGGCCCACCGGGTCGCGAGGCGGGATTGGGTCGAGGACTCATGGGCCGCGGGCCACCGGGACCCGACGGTCGTGCGCCGGGAGCGGACATCGGACGGCGTGCGCCGGGCGGTGGCGGAATCGGTCGGCCGGTCGCACTCATCGGTCGCCCGGGCGGTGGCGGAATCGGTCGGCCGGTCGAACTGAGCGGCGGCCGCGTCGATGGGGAACCGCCCTCGCCCGCCTCGCCCGACACCGAGCGCTGCGTGGGGCGAATGGTCGTTGGTCCGCTCGGTGAAGCGGCGCGCGTCGGCACCGGCTTCACGATCGGGGCACGGCTGCGCACGACCTTGGGCTCGACGGCGGCGAGGATCGGCGCCGCTTCGGGTGCCGGTGCATCCGTCGTGCTCTCGGTGGGTTCGATCGGCTTCGTGACGCGGCTCACGCGCACGGGCGGGGCTACGACGACCTCGGGCTCGGGCTCCACGGCCTTCTTCGTGCTCGTGCTCGTCGATTTCGTGGCCTTCGTCGCCTTCGTGGCTTTGGCGGCTTTAGCGGCCTCTTCGGGTTGGACCTCACGACGCAGACCGTCGGCGTCGGCGCGACGGCGGATTCGGTCAGCCTGGGCGTCCTCGATCGACGCAGAGGGGCTCGAGGCACCAATGCCGAGTTTCTGGGCGAGCGTGAGTAGCTCTTTGCTCGTGAGACCGAGCTCTTTTGAGAGCTCGTGCACACGGATCTTCTTCTGGGCCAAAACCTTCCCTTGCTTCTCGTACCCGCGCTTCCGCGAGCACAGTTATCTATTCTTCCACAATCACCGCTAAAGCAGACCGCGACCCGTTTCCAGAGCACGCAGGGCTTCGAGGTCGCGCTCGTTCGCACTCGACTTGAGGGCTCGAGCGAGATGCCCCACGCGCAGGCCTTTCGAACACTCGGCGTCGCACCACCAGAGTCCTCGTCCGGGTCCCCGACCGAGGTACCACGTGCCGTTCACTCGCCCGGCGCGGATCATCTCGGAGTCGTCACGACTCCTTCGACAGACCACGCACGTGCGTAGCGGCGCTATGCCTCGTCCTCCACGACCGGTTCGGCAGCCTCGGCGACCGATTGGCCAGCCTCGGCGACCGGTTCGGTCTCGTCGGGTGCGTCCTCGATCACGACCTCTTCGACCATCACGACTTCTTCTGCGTGTCCTTCGGCGTCGGTGACGACTTCGTCGATCACGACCGCCGCGGCAGCACCGTCATCGCCGGGCACCACGACGATCGTCTCATCGACGACCACGTCGCCCTCGGTCCACACCTCTTCGACGACTTCCTCTTCGACGCCCTCGTTCTCCGAACGGATGTCGATGCGCCATCCCGTGAGTCGCGCCGCGAGTCGGGCGTTCTGTCCTTCCTTGCCGATGGCGAGCGACAATTGCTGGTCGTGCACGATCACCGTGGCGATGCCCTCGGTCTCATCTAGTCGCACCTCGCGCACTCGCGCGGGCTGCAGGGCCGCCTGGATGAACTCAATGGGATCGTCGCTGTAGGGCACGACGTCGATGCGCTCGCTGCGCAGTTCGTTCGTGATGTTGCGAACGCGACTCCCCCGTGCGCCGACGCAGGCGCCGACCGGGTCGATCATGTGGTCGTTCGACGCCACCGCGATCTTGCTCCGGTGACCGGGCTCGCGCGCCAGCGCCTTGATCTCGACGATGCCGTTGGCGATCTCGGGCACTTCGATCTCGAAGAGCTTGGCGACGAGTGCGGGGTGCGTGCGACTCACCACGATCTGGGGACCCTTGTTGGTCTTGCGCACTTCGACGATGTACACCTTGATCCGCGCGCCGTGCTCGTAGCGCTCGAAGGCGATCTGCTCGGCCTGGGGCAACAGTGCTTCGACGCGACCGAGGTCGAGCAGCGTGTAGCGGTTGTCGTTCTGCTGGACGGTGCCCGAGACGATGTCGCCCTCGCGATTCGCGAACTCCTCGTACATCTGACGGCGCTGGATGTCTCGGATGAGTTGCATCAAGACCTGCTTGGCCGTTTGGGCCGCGATACGACCAAAGTCCTCGGGCGTCGCGTCCCACTCACGCGTGACGTTGCCCTCAAGGTCGAGCTCGAGTCCCCACACCTTGATCTCACCGGTCTCGGGGTTGATCTCGACTTCGGCGTCCTCGGCCGAGTCAGGACGGCGCTTGTACGCGGCGAGGAGGGCGTTGGCGAGTGCGATGAGCAACTCCCCTTCGTCGATGTTCTGGTCACGCGCAATCTGTCCCAACGCTTCCAGGAATTCAAAGTTCGCCATGCCTACCCTCCCTTCCTCGTCGATGAAGCAACTGACTTCGCGCGTGAGGGCGAAGGCTTCGCTTCGGCGCCCCACTTAAAGACGGTGCGTGCGCGTTCGATTTTCTCGAGCGGCACTACAACCCGGCCGTGTTCGGTGTCCTCGAGCGTGACCGACGTTTCATCGGCCGCAATGACGGTGCCTTCGAGGCGACGGGTCGGTGCGTCACTTCGGAGTTCGCGCAGCGTGACGATTTCTCCGATCGTCGAGATGAAATGAGCCGGCGTGCGAAGTTTGCGCTCCAATCCGGGGCTCGAGACGTCGAGCGTGAAGCGACCGGCGATCGGGTCATTCACGTCCAGCCACTCCGAAACCTGACGATTCGCCTTGGTGAGGGCCTCGAGGTCCACCCCACCCGGCTTGGTCACGACGACGTTGAGGGTCCCCTTGACCATCTCGAGGTCATAGAGGTCCAACCCGAGTTCGGATAGGAGGGAGCGCAGTGGTGTCTCTAAGTCCACGACCGTCTCCTCTCCCTCTCCCGTTCGGACGTTCGGACAAAGAAAAAGCGCGGGCCCGAGGCCCGCGCTTAAACGAGTCCATACGTCCTGAGCGGACTGTAGCCAGCAATTGTAGCATTTCTTGCCCCTGATGACAATCGGAATCCGTCGGCGGCTGGGCAAAAAGTCATCATAAATTCTTAATGAAAGACCGCCGTCGAGGACCGGAGTGCCGGTGTTACATTCAACCCGTGCGGCCGACTCCCTACCCCTGGCGCCGTGTAGCCATCGCCCTAGCGGCCCTCGCCATTATGGCCACCGTCCTCGGCCCGACGGTCTCAGCCTCTGCGGCCAAGTCGTCGACCACCACGACGACCTTGAAGCGTTCAACCGAATGCACGGCGAAACAAATTTCGCTCAGCGTCACGGGGACGCTCGGCGGAGTGACGGGCGAGGAAGCGTTCACCATGGCGATTACGAATATGAGTACCGAAGAGTGCCAGATTCATGGCTATCCAACGGTGCGTTTTTACACGAGCGCCGGACGACTACTCACCTTCAGCTACGCCCACACCAGCGTGATGTTTCGTCGTTCGTCCCCGCGCGTGGTGAACCTCATGCCCGGAAGCAACGCCAATTTCGTCGTAGCCAAGCATCTCTGCGACCAAGGCATTCGTTACGTGGCATCGTTCTTTTACGTGCTCGCTCCCTATACGAGCGGTGAGCCAATGGTCGAACATTTCAAAGGGTCCGGGGTGCGACCTATGGACTACTGCAAAGGATCGTCACGGGGTCCGGGTCAATCCCTGGAAATATCACCTCTCGTGACTTCTCTCTCGCAATTGGGGAAGTAGGACGCTCAGTACGACTTGGAAACTATGCAGACCAGGTCGTCTTCGGTGTCGTTGAGCGGCATCGAGCCGTCACGGCGCTGCAGACAGCGAACGGTGACCGCGTCCACCTTCAACTCCGCTTCACCAGCCTCGCCCACCTGGGACCAGTCGAGTCGCGCAAATCCGGTCTCGGCCGCCTCGATCGCTTCGGGGATGTTCGCGACGTCGTGCGTCGCCTCAGCCAGGCGCGCCTTGGCGCCCTCGAACATGTCGACTTGAATCTCTTCGAGGAGCGATGCGGCCGTGGGCGCCACCGAATCGAGCGCGAGAGTGACCTTCGCACCGGTGTCGCGGCGCACCACCGTCACGAGACCTTCCTTGAGGTCACGTGGTCCGACCTCGACGCGCAACGGCACACCCTTGATCTCCCAGTCCGTGACGCGTCGACCGAAACTGCCGCGACCGTGGTCGATTCGTACCCGAACGTCGGCCGCCTTCAGAGACGCCGCGACGCGATCGCACGCGTCATTGACCTCGGGTTCATCGCGCACGGCAATCACGACGACTTGGATGGGCGCGAGTCGCGGTGGCACGACGAGCCCATTATCGTCGCCGTGCAGCATTATCAATCCGCCGACCATCCGCGTCGACGCGCCCCACGAACTGGTGTAACAGAGCTCGGCCTGTCCCGCTTCGCTCTGGTAGTAGATGTCGAAGGCGCGTGCGAAGTTCTGTCCGAGTTCGTGGCTCGTCGCCATCTGCAGCGCCTTGCCGTCGCGCATCATGCCCTCGGCGGTCATCGAGTTGATCGCGCCCGCGAAACGCTCACTGGCCGGCTTGATGCCGAGGTACGTCGGCGCCGCGAGCACGTTCTCCAAGAAGTCGTTGTAGACCTCGAGGTGGATCTTGGTGGCGAAGGCGTTGGCGTCCTCGTAGCTCGCGTGCGCGGTGTGGCCCTCCTGCCATAAGAACTCCGAGGAACGCAGGAAGAGACGGGGGCGAAGTTCCCAGCGAACGACGTTGCTCCACTGATTCAAGAGCAGTGGCAGGTCCCGGTAGCTCTGGATCCACTTGGCCATGAATTCGCCGATCACGGTCTCTGAGGTCGGGCGAACCACGATGGGCTCAGCCAGTTCTTCGCCGCCGGCGTGCGTGACGACGGCCAGCTCCGGGGAGAAGCCCTCGACGTGCTCGGCCTCGCGCTGGAAGTAGCTCAGCGGGATAAAGAGCGGGAAATAGGCGTTCTGCGCGCCGGTCTCCTTGATGCGCGCATCCAACTCGGCCTGCATGCGCTCCCAGATCGACCACCCGTAGGGTCGGATCACCATGGTGCCGCGCACCGGCCCGTTGTCGGCCATTTCGCCCTTGGCGACGACGTCTTGATACCAACGTGGGAAGTCTTCGCTCTGGGGGGTCAGCACGCTCTGCGCCACGATTCTCCTTTGATTCGTGGCGACAGCCTAGTCAAGGGCCGCTTTAGCCCTCGGCGCGTCGACGGATCTTTGCGATGCGTTCGCTCGCGTGATTCGCGTCAGCCCCACGGTCATCGAGCAGCAACGCGCGGTCGGCCGCGGCTTCGGCCTCGGCGCTGACGTCGCGGGCCGCGAGTCGCGCCTCCACGCCTTCGGCGACGATCTTCGTGGCCTCTTCGACGAGTGCTTCGACCATCTCGTCCTCTTTCACGACGCGAACGATCTGTCCCTTGATGAAGAGGTGGCCGCGCTTCTTGCCGGCCGCGATTCCCAAGTCCGCGTGTCGCGCTTCGCCGGGACCGTTCACGACGCACCCCATCACCGCGACCTGGATCGGCAGGTTCAATGCTTGCAAGGCTTCTTGGGCTTCGTTGGCGATCTTGATGACGTCCACTTCGGCGCGGCCGCAACTGGGACAGGCGATCAAGTCCAGTCCCTTGCGTTCTCGAAGCCCCAGCACCTCGAGCAACGTGCGCCCCGCGCGCGCCTCCTCGATTGGATCGGCCGTGAGGGAATAACGAAGGGTGTCGCCGATCCCTTCGGCGAGGAGTGTCGCGATGCCGGCGGTGCCCTTCAGCAGTCCCCCGGGCAGCGGACCGGCTTCGGTCACGCCGAGGTGTAGCGGCTGATCGAAGGTCTCCGAGGCCAGTCGGTAGGCCGCGATCATCGTGGCGACCGAGGACGCCTTCACCGAGATCTTCACGTCGTGGAAGTCGACCTCTTCGAAGTAGGCCAGTTCCAGCCGCGCCGATTCCACGAGGGCTTCGGGAGTGGCGCCGCCGAAACGTTCGTAGATGTCGGGGTGCAGGCTGCCGGCGTTCACCCCGATGCGGATCGGCACACCGCGGTCACGGGCCTCGGCGGCGACGAGTTTGATCTCCTCGGGCTTGCGCAAATTGCCGGGGTTGAGTCGAAGTCCCTGGACGCCCGCTTCTAAGGCGGCGAGGGCCATCTCGACGTGAAAGTGAATGTCGGCCACTATCGGCACCGGTGAACGCGGGACGATCTGAGCCAATCCTTCGGCGGCCGCTAATTCGTTGCAAGTGCATCGAACGATATCGGCGCCTTCGGCCGCGAGCGCGTAGATCTGTTCGAGCGTTCCTTCGACGTCGGCGGTCTTGGTCGTCGTCATCGACTGAACCGAGATCGCTGCGTCGCCGCCGACCTTTACGGAGCCGACGGCGATCTGGTGGGTCTTTCGACGGGGGCTGAGGGGGCTGGCGGTGACGTCCACGTATTCAGTCTGCCCGTTCGGACGCGAAGCGATGCACTAGCGGAAGGGATTGGCGATCGGGTGGGCGATGTCGAGAAACAATGTGCTGGCGAAGAGCACCAGCAGGACCGCCATGAACGCGTAGGCCACGGGCGCCAATTTGTTTATGTCGGCGTGATAGCGAACTCCACGCCTTGAACGCAGCCGTTCGTAGGTAGCGATCGCGACGTAGCCCCCGTCCAGGGGCAACATCGGCAGCATATTCAACACACCCACAAAGATGTTTACCGCCGCCAAAACCAGTAGCAGTTCCCCTGGCCCCGTTTGCGTGCTCTGAACTGCGAATCGTACGACACCCACTATTGAGGCTGGACGAGTTTGTTGGTTGATCGGATTTGTCGCAGCTTTGGGCGAGGCGACCTGATGAAAAAGACTGGAGAACTCACCCGGTGAAAAGACGTGCACGATCCCATGTGCGGCGGCGCTCAACAGTGAACCTGCTTCGGTGACCGAAGCGGGTATTGCGGCGTACCAAGAGTCACGAACATGAAGATTCGCCAGTTCGATCCCGAGGTAGCCGTGCGGTTTGGAACTCTTTGTCGTGGGCTTGCCAGGGAAATTGATTGTCGTTCCGTCGACGGGCGTCGCGTGCAACGTGAGATCTCGGCCCGCGCGATTTATGAGAAGGGTGAGTTGTTTTCCGGAATCGTGGCTCACAATATTGATCAGTTGACTGTCACTGGAAATCAGTGTGCCGTTCACCGCCACGATCTGATCGCCGAGTTTCACGCCGGCGAGTTGGGCGGCATTTTCCTGGTGGCCCTTCCACTTCTCGAACGAACCGACGCCGACGTGACTCGATGAAGGCAGACCAATGATGGTAAGCGCCCCCCACAGCAAGAGCAATGCCATCAAGAGATGCATGAGCGATCCCGCAGAAGCGAAGAGAACCTTGCGCGGATAGGACGCCGCTCGGTAGGTCCGCGGTTCTTCATCCGCATCGATTGTCTCGGTCCACGTCATACCGGGCACTTTTACGTAGCCGCCGGCCAGGATCGCACGCACGCCGTAGCGCGTTTCGCCAATCGTGGTCGACCAGAGCACCGGACCGAAGCCGACGAAGAAGTCGGTCACTTTCATCCCTGCGCGCTTGGCCGTGATGAAGTGTCCAAATTCGTGCGCCATCACAATGAAGACGATCGTGAAGATGACGAGCGGCAACGCCCAACCCGCGATCCAGGTGAGCAGTGCGACGAACACGACGATGCTAACGAGAAAGATCATCAGGGACCGACGGGACTTGGTGTTCGACTCCATGACTATTGTTCGAGAATACCGTGGGCTCGTGCTCGAGCAGTCGCATCATTGGCGACCAAGTCCTGTAAGGAATCCAGCGGGTCGGCCACGTACTCATCCATCACGCGCGCGACGACGTCGATGATCTCACACCAGCTGATCTGATCCGCCAAGAAGGCCGCGACGGCGACTTCATTCGCGGCGCTCAGCCACGCCGGCGCCGCGCCACCGAGCCGGGAGGCTTCGTAGGCCAATGCGAGCGCCGGAAAGGACTTGGGATCGGGCGCCTCGAAGGTCAATTCGACATCCTTCGTGAAGTCGATCGCGCCCCATCCGTGGTCGAGGCGAACGGGCATGCCGAGGCAGTACGCGATCGGCAAACGCATGTCGGGTCGCGAGAGTTGCGCCAGGACCGATCCGTCGACGTACTCGACCATCGAGTGCACGATCGACTGGGGATGTACGACGACCTCGACCCGGTCCACGTTGATGCCGAAGAACGCCGACGCCTCGAGGACCTCGAGACCCTTGTTCATCAGTGTCGACGAGTCGATCGTGATCTTGGCCCCCATCGACCAGGTCGGGTGGTTCAAGGCGTCGGCCTTGGTCGCGCCGCGCAGTTGATCGAGCGACCAACCGCGAAAGGGTCCGCCCGAGGCGGTGAGTAGCAGTCGCCGCACGTCGGGGTAGCCGGGTTCGCCCGGTGAACTGGCCAGACATTGGTGGATCGCGCAGTGTTCGGAGTCGACCGGCAGCATCGACGCCCCGGGCGTGGCACGGACCTTGGCCACCAACGGCGCCGCGGCGATGAGCGACTCCTTGTTGGCGAGGGCGAGTCGCTTCCCGGCCCGCAGGGCCGACAGCGTGACCGGGAGTCCGGCGAAGCCGAGGACCGCGTTCACCACGACGTCGGCGCTGGCGGCGAGTTCGGACAACCCGTCCTCGCCGACCACGATCTCCACGCTCGAATCGACGAGGGCGGCCAGCGCGTCGCGATGGCTATCACTGATCACGCCTACCCGCGTCACGTGGAATTCGTTCGTGATGTCCGCGAGTTCGTTGAGCTGTTCGCCACCGGAGAGCGCGACGAGTTCGAACATCTCGGGTTCACGACGCAGCACGTCAAGCGTCTGTGAACCGATTGAACCAGTGGCGCCTAAGAGCGCGACGCTGCGCCGCACCGTGGGCATCGTCAGCCCAGTTTGAGAACGTGGCAGAGGTAGTACATCGTCGGCAGGGCGAACAAGAGTCCGTCGATGCGGTCCAGCAGTCCGCCGTGTCCCGGCAGGAGCCGGCCGAGATCCTTCACGCCGATAGTGCGCTTGACCATCGATTCAAAGAGGTCCCCGAGCGGCACGACGATCGAAATCGCGACCGCCGCCTCGATGCCCGCCTTTCGCGTCCACACGCTCATGAGCGGCAAGAGCACTACGCCCACCACCAGGGTCAGGATCGTGCCGCCGATCGTGCCCTCGATGCTCTTGTTGGGCGAGAGCAGCTTGTTGAGCGGCCGCTTGCCGAACTGTCGTCCGATGACGAAGGCGCCCGAGTCATTGGCGACCGTCAACACCATCGCGCCGAAGAGGTACGAGATGCCGTGGCCGTGGACGAACGAGTGCGGCGCCACGAAGAGCAGGGCGTAGGAGCCGATGACGCCGATCCAGACGTAGACGAAGACCGTCGCGCCGAGTCCGTCCAACACGTCGACCGCTCGTCCGGCGTTGAGGTACCACACGAATCCGAAGATGACGAGGAGCACGCTGACCGCGCCGACCGAGGTCAGTCCCTTGTTGTAGACGGCGACGCCGAGGGTCAGTATCGCCACGATGCCGAGCACCGTGGCCGGATGGGCCCCGGCCGCACGGAATCCGGCGTAGGCCTCGGCCCCGGCCAGGGCGAGGACGAGCAGGACCATCACCGCGACCGGCAAGGCGCCCAGTTTGAAGACCAACGAGACGACGGCCGCGAGCACGACGCCGGTCACGAGCGCGCGAGAGAAGTTGCGATCGTTGCTCTGACGAACGGCCCGCCCGGCGAGCGGATTGGCGGAGATGGACCGACGCGTGCGCGGAATACGATCCGGTTCGGGGCGCGGTGCCTCGGTCACGAACTCCTCGTCGTGGGGCGCCGTCTCGGGTTCGGCGAACTCCCACGGTCGTGCCGTGTCCTCGCGCTGCTCGCCCGCGAGGATCGCCGTGTCGAACTGGTCCTCGTGGGCGACCCAGTCGGCTTCGCCCTCGCGCCACGCCGGGGCGGGGATCGCCGACCACGGATCGTCACTGTCGGCCGCTTCACGCGCTACGACGATCGGCACCTGCCCGGTCGGCGCGTCGGTCCAGTGGGGCAGCAACGTGGCCGGATCGATGATCATCGTCTCGTCGGCGGCGTCGGCGGCGATCTCGGCGCCGGTGATCGTCACCCGGGAGTCGGTCGAACTCACGACGGGCATCTCGCCCGTGGGCTCGTCGAACAGCGTGCCGTCGTCGTCGTCAGACTTCAAGTAGTTCCTGC
Source organism: uncultured Acidimicrobiaceae bacterium (assembly GCA_937881055.1). Classification (GTDB taxonomy): domain Bacteria; phylum Actinomycetota; class Acidimicrobiia; order Acidimicrobiales; family RAAP-2; genus RAAP-2. The sequence goes on from CALGFJ010000094.1 coordinate 19,849, forward strand.
TCCTTGTGAGCGAGTAGCGCGTCCACGACGGCCACTTCTTCTTGTGTCATCTTGTCAAGAATCTTCTCGTAGTGCTCGAGGTCGTCGCTGGAGATGCTCTTGTCCTTTTCGAGGGCCTCGAGTTCCTGGCGCGCGTGGCGTCGACAACCGCGCAGGGCGACGCGGCCCTCTTCGGCCTTCGTGTGGACAATCTTGACGAAGCTCTTGCGGCGTTCTTCGGTCAGCGACGGGAACGTGAGGCGAATCACGACGCCGTCGTTGGAGGGCGTGAGTCCGAGGTCCGCGTTGGAGATCGCCTTTTCGATCGAGGCCATCGCGCCCTTGTCGAAGGGCGACACGACGAGCAGACGCGGCTCGGGCACCGAGAAGTTCGCGAGCTGCTTGAGGGCGGTCTCGGCGCCGTAGTACTCGATCATCAGGTTCTCGATCAGCGACGACGACGCTCGACCGGTGCGTACCGTCGAGAACTCGGACTTGGCGTGCTCGATCACCTTCGCCATGCGTTCACGGGTGTCCTGCATCACCAGCTCGACCAGTTCGTTTTCCATTACCTCACCAGCGTACCGACGGCTTGACCGTCGAGCGCGCGACCCAAGTTTCCACTAGCCATCAGGTCAAAGACGCGTATCGGCAGATGATTGTCCTTGCAGAAGGTGATGGCGGTCATGTCCATGACGCGCAGGTCTCGCGAGATGACCTCATCGAAGGACAACTCGTCGAACTTCGTCGCCGCCGGATTGACGCGAGGATCCTCGGAGTAGACGCCGTCCACGCCGCCGTGCGTGCCCTTCAAGACGATGTCGGCTTCGATCTCGGCCGCGCGTTGGGCGGCCGGCGTGTCGGTCGTGAAGTACGGATTGCCCATGCCGGCCGCGAAGATGACCACGCGGCCCTTTTCGAGGTGCCGCACGGCGCGCCGCCGGATGTAGGGCTCAGCGACCTGGTCCATGCCGATCGCCGACAGCACACGGGTCGGTCGACCGTGGGTCTCAATGGCGTCTTGGAGGGCCAGCGCGTTGATCACGGTCCCGAGCATGCCCATGAGGTCGGAGTTCGCCCGGTTCATGCCGGCCATGGCGCCGGTCGCGCCACGCCAGATGTTGCCGCCCCCCACGACCACGGCCAGTTCCAATGAACCCCGTTCCATCGCACTGGCGATCTCAGAAGCGAGGAAGTCCACGGTCGACGCGTCAATTGTCTCGTCGCTCGCGGCCGAGGCGAGGGCCTCACCCGACAGCTTCAGGACCACGCGGCGCACGGTGATGACCTATCCCCCGATGACCACTTGAGCGAACGCCGTGATCGACGCGCTGCCCAGGAATTGGGCAATGGTCTGCTTCTCGTCCTTCACGTAACTCTGCTCGACGAGCACCCGGTCCTTGAACCAACCGTTCATCCGTCCCTCGATGATCTTGGGCAGTGCCGCTTCGGGCTTGCCTTCGTTGCGCGAGATCTCTTCGACGGTCTTTCGCTCGGCGTCGATCTCGCTTTCGGGCACGTCGGCGTGATTCAAGTAGAGCGGTTTGGTGAAGGCGGCGTGCACCGCGATCTCGTGAGCGACCTCCTCGGTGGCTCCCTTCACGACGACGATGACGCCGTTGACGCCGCGTCCGGCCTGCTGGTGAATGTAGGTGTCGACGACCTCGTCCGCACCGGCTTCGAGTCGATAGACCCGTCCGATCGAGATGTTCTCCTTCAGCGTCGTCAGCATCTTCTCGATCTCGTCGGCGAACTGCGACACGGCGTCGGTTCCCTCGGCGCAGACTCGCGCCGCGATCTCATCGACGAGCGAGACGAACTCCTCGGACTTGGCGACGAAGTCGGTCTCGCAACGCATCTCGACCATGGCGGCGACGTTGCCGTTTCGCACGACGGCGACGGCGCCCTCACCGGCCACGCGGTCGGCGCGCTTGGCGGCCGAGGCCTTGCCCTGGACGCGCAGCCACTTGGTCGCTTCTTCCATGTTGCCGTCGTTCGCTTCGAGCGCCTTCTTGGCGTCGAGGATCCCGACACCGGTCGCTTGGCGCAGCGCTTGTACATCCTTCGCGGTGATAGCCACCTTGTTCTCCTCTTTGAATCTCTGCTTAAGAAATTTAGGCGTTGGCCGTTGATTCGTCGGACGCCGTCGCTGCTGCCTCAGGCGTCTCCTCGCCGACGGGCAACGCCGCCTCGGGAGCCGGCTCATTCGAACTCTCGACAACCAATTCCGGAGCGTCGTCGGGTGCGACGTCGGGCGCCACATCAGACATCTCGGTGACAACGGGGGACTCTTCGACCAGAGCCGCCTTATTCGCCGGGGCCGAAGATTGCTTGGAGATGACTGGACGGTTTTGACGGATGTAGCGACCTTCGGTGACGGCGTCGGCCATCAGGCGACAGAGCAGCGCGCCCGATCGAATGGCGTCGTCGTTGCCCGGGATGACGTAGTCGATGACGTCCGGATCGCAGTTGGTGTCCACGACCG
>CALGFJ010000095.1 GCA_937881055.1 uncultured Acidimicrobiaceae bacterium
GGCTGGAACACGGACATCACCGCGTCGACGGAGTACTCGCACCTACCTGATGCGGCGAAAAACTACGTCACGTTCCTGGAGCAGACCACGGGCGTCACCGTTTCGGTGGTGGGCGTGGGTCCGGGCCGAGAGCAATTCGTTCGACCCTCGTGAGGCGTTGCGTCGTTATAGGTTCGGGTGCGCGCGAACACGCGTTGGCGTGGGCGCTCGCGAAGGGCGCCGACGTCGTCGTCACGCCGGGAAATCCGGGTATCGCGGCCCACGGAATTACCTGTGTTGACACACCTTCGACAGAACTCGACGCCGAACTCTTCGTGATTGGTCCGGACCAACAAGTGGTCGACGGGTTGGCCGACGCGTTACGGGCGCAAGGCAAAACGGTCGTCGGACCGGGTGCCGACGGCGCTCGACTCGAAGGATCGAAGGCGTATCTCAAGGAGTTTCTCGCGAGTGCCAATGTCCCGACCGCCGCGTACGGCGTGTTCGATGACGAGGGCGAGGCGCTGGCGTTCCTCGCAACGATGACGCCGCCCTACGTGATCAAGACCGATGGTTTGGCGGCCGGCAAAGGTGTGCTCGTCACTCGCGACTTCGACGAGGCGTCGAGTGACGTTCGCGAGAAATTGAGCGGTCGCGTCTTTGGCGGTGCTGGTCAGACCGTGGTGATCGAAGAGGGCTTGGACGGTCCGGAGTGTTCCTTGATGGTGCTCTGTGACGGAACGAACGTGGTGGCGCTTGTCCCCTCGCAGGACTTCAAGCGCCTGAGCGACGGTGACGCCGGCGTCAATACCGGGGGCATGGGCGCCTACGCGCCGATGACGTCGCTGTCGCCGTTCGAGTTTGACGAGATCATGGAACGCATCATTGCGCCGACGGTTCGAGAACTGAAGCGCCGCGACATCGACTATCGCGGGGTCCTGTACGCCGGGATCATGTTGACGTCCGGCGGCCCGAAGATTCTCGAGTACAACGCGCGCTTCGGTGACCCCGAGACCGAAGTGCTCGTGCCTCTCTATGGCGACAGCCTCTTCGACCTCTTGCTGCAAGTCGGCGAGGGCCGTTTGGAAGGACCGTCGCCCGCGGCCACCGGCGCCGCGGTGACGGTGATACTCGCCTCGCACGGCTACCCCCAGTCGCCGAGAAAGGGCGACGTGATCTCGGGCCTCGGTGCCGACGGTCAACTCGAATACAAAGTCGAAGGCGTCACGGTCTTTCACGCCGGCACGGCGATCGGTGCCGACGGACACTTCGTCACGGCCGGGGGACGGGCCGTCGCGGTGACGGGCGTCGGGGAGACGCTCGCGCTCGCTCGACGTCGCGCGTACGAAGGCGCGGCGCTCATAACCTTTGAGGGGAGGGTGATGCGCAGTGACATCGCCCTTTCCGTGGCCTAGAGGAGACCGATGATTCCGAGGTATGCCCCCCAGGACGTGGCCGAACTCTTCAGTGACGAGCATCGATTCGACACCATGTTGGAAGTGGAACTCCTCGCCGCCGAGGGACTCGCAGAACTGGGCGTGCTGCCGCACAATGAAGTAGCGAAGTTGCGACAGCGTCGACCCGTCGTCGACGCCGATTTCGTCGCCGCGGTGGACGAACGCGAACAGGTCACCAACCACGACACGGCCGCCTTCGTCGATGTCGTGCAGTCGCGAATCGGTATGCCCGAAGGAGCGTGGATTCACTACGGTCTCACGTCGTCCGACGTGGTCGACACCGCACTGTGTTCCAACCTCGCCCAGGCGATGGACATCGTGATCACGGAGGCCACGGCCCTAAGAGACGCTCTCACTCGCCGCGCCGTGGCGTCAATTGATATCCCGATCACCGGACGCACCCACGGCATGCACGCGGAACCGACGACCTTCGGCGCGAAGTTCGCACTGTTCGCCTTACAGGTCCAGCGCGACGTCGAGCGCGCGCAACACGCTCGTACGTCCATTGCGGTCGGCAAGCTCTCTGGCGCGGTCGGCACGTTCTCCAACGTCGATCCCGCGGTCGAAGAGTACGTCTGTTCACGTCTCGGGCTCGCGGCGGTTCCGGCGACGCAGGTCATCGCGCGCGACCGCCACGCCGAGGTGCTCTACGCGTGCGCGTCGATTGGCACCGCGATCGAACAGTTCTGCCTTGAAGTGCGCCATCTGGCCCGTAGTGAAGTCGGAGAAGCCGAAGAGCCCTTCGCCCCGGGCCAGAAGGGTTCGTCGGCGATGCCGCACAAGCGCAATCCGGTTCTCTCGGAGCGCCTGTGCGGACTCAGTCGCGTCCTTCGGGGGTACCTGCAGGCCGGGCTGGAAGACGTGGCCCTGTGGCACGAACGCGACATCTCTCATTCCAGTGTCGAACGCGTGGTGTTGCCCGACGCACTCCAGCTCACGGTGTATATGTTGCGTAAAGCGACTGGTCTCGCTGACGGACTCGTGATACATCCAGAACGCGCGCTGGAGAACCTCACGACGGGTTCACTGGGACTCGTCTTCTCCCAATCGGTCCTGCTGGCCCTCGTGGATTCCGGCATGTCGCGCGACGACGCCTATCGCGTCGTGCAGTCAGCGGCGCGTCGCGCAATCGATGAGCGCCGCAACTTCCGAGAGGTCGTGGAAGACGACGACGAAGTGACATTGAGCAATGACGCGTTGGCGAACGCGTTCGACACCGATCGGCTGCTCGCCCACAGGGGCCGGTTCCTCGACGCGTTGGTGTGGCGTTCGTGAGCGACCTCGGACTGACGCCGCTGTATTCCGGAAAGGTACGCGACCTCTACGAGGTCGACGACCAACACCTCTTGATGGTCGCGTCGGACCGACTCAGTGCTTTCGACGTCGTTATGGCCGAGCCAATTCCCGAGAAGGGTCGCGTTCTCACGGGGCTGACGAACTTTTGGATCCAAGAGTTTGGCGACGTCGTGCCTTCGTCGCTCGTGAGTTGTGATCCTCAGGTCATCGAACGTTCGGTGCCGGGATTCATCGGACAGACGAAGTGGCACGGCCGAGCGATGCTCGTGCGCAAGGCCGAGATGTTGGAACTCGAATGCATCGTGCGTGGTCGCTTGGCCGGTCAGGCGCATGATGAGTACGTCGCGCGAGGGACGGTTCACGAGATGATCGTGCCACCGGGACTGCAGTTGACGGATCCGCTTCCCGAACCGATGTTCACCCCGTCAACGAAGGCGGCGTCGGGCCACGACGTCAACATCAGCGTCGAACGCGCGGCCCTCCTGGTCGGTGCCGAACGTCTTCATCGGGCCCAGGTCCTGTGCGTCGATCTCTTCACGCGCGCCGCGGCCGCGCTCGCGGCCAAGGGTTTGATTCTCGCCGACACGAAATTCGAACTCGGCTTCGTCGACGGAGAGATGGTCTTCTGTGACGAGGTGATCACGCCCGACTCATCGCGGATCTGGCCGGCGGCCGAGGTCCGCTCCGGAGAGACGCCGCCCTCGTTCGACAAACAGCCGTTTCGAGATTGGCTCAGCGCACAGTCGTGGGACCGAACTCCTCCGCCTCCGATGGTCCCCGCCGACGTCGTGGCGACGACGTCGGCTCGCTACGTCGATGCGTACGAACGAGTGACCGGACATTCGATTGGTGACTGGTACGGTGCTTCGTCATGAACTACTTCGTGATCGTCGACGTGACCTTGCGTAAGGGCATCGCTGATCCCGAGGGATCGACCATCGAACGCGCGCTACCCGCCCTCGGCTTCACCGGCGTCACGAACGTTCACGCGGGCAAATGCTTTCGGTTCGACGTCGAGGCCGAGAGCGAATCGGCCGCGTTGGAGAAGGCGACGTCCCTCGCGGAGCGGCTCCTTTCCAACCCGGTGATTGAGGACGCGTCAGCGCGGATCGGAGAGCGCTAGGTCATGGCCCGCATCGGCGTCGTCGTCTTCCCCGGTTCCAACTGCGAGTATGACGCGGCCGCCGCGGTCACGAGACTCGGCGATCAGGCGGAATTCATCTGGCACACCCGTACGGATCTCGAGGGCATCGATGGGATCATCCTTCCCGGAGGCTTCGCCCACGGCGACTACCTGCGTCCCGGCGCTCTGGCCCGGTTTTCGCCGGTCATGGGTGCGGTCGAGCGTTTCGCCGCCGACGGAGGTCCGGTGCTCGGCATCTGCAACGGCTTTCAGGTCCTCGTCGAAGCCGGAATGTTGCCCGGCGCGCTGCAGAAGAACCGTGGTCTGACGTTCCTCTGTCAACCCACGACGGTCGTCGTCACCTCGACCAACTCAGTCCTCACGCGCGCAGCCACCATCGGTCAGGAACTCGTCGTGCCGATCAATCATTTCTCGGGCTCCTACACGTGTGACGACGACACCCACGACGCGCTCGTGCGCAACGGCCAGATCGTGCTCCGCTACAAAGAGAATCCCAATGGTTCGCGTGATGACATTGCGGGAGTGGCCAACGAAGCGGGCAACGTGGTGGGTTTGATGCCTCACCCGGAGCGCGCCATGTCGGTGCTGCTCGGGAGCGCTGACGGCATGGTCTTGTTCGAAGGTTTTCTTGGCGTGAAGGCCGCGCCGTTCGTTCTCGCGCATTGAGACTCGCACCCAGCCCCGTAGTGTGGTGTTGTGAGTAGCCCCGAGCCCCTCCACCGCGCACTGGGACTCACCGATTCGGAGCTCGAAAGCATTCGCGAAGTGCTTGGTCGCGAGCCGAATTCACTCGAATTGGCGCTCTACGGAGTGATGTGGAGCGAACACTGTTCTTATAAATCGTCGCGTATCCATCTGCGCCGCCTCCCCACGGAGGCCGCGCACGTACTGGTCGGACCGGGAGAGAACGCCGGCGTCATCGACGCGGGCGACGGCATCGCGGTGGCGATTCGGATAGAGAGTCACAATCACCCGTCAGCGATCGAGCCCTATCAGGGTGCCGCGACCGGCGTCGGCGGTATCCTGCGCGACGTGTTCACGATGGGCGCACGGCCCCTGGCGGTCATGGACCCGCTGTTCTTCGGCGAGCTGAACGACGCGCGTCAACGATGGCTGGTCGAGGGCGTCGTCTCGGGCATCTCGGGCTACGGCAATTCGGTCGGCGTGCCCACGATCGGCGGCGAGCTCACGTTCGATGACTGTTACGCGTCGAATCCCCTCGTGAACGTCTTGTGCTGCGGCGCGTTGCCGACCGAACGGCTCGTCCTCGGGGTCGCCTCGGGCGTCGGCAATCTCGCCGTGTTACTCGGTTCCTCGACCGGACGCGACGGGATCGGCGGCGTGTCGGTCTTGGCGTCGGCCGGATTCGACGGCGCCGATGGCGCGGAGTCGCTCGACGACGCCAAGCGGCCGAGTGTCCAAGTCGGTGACCCCTACGAGGAGAAGCGCTTGATCGAGGCGTGCCTGGCGCTGCTCGACGAGAAGCTCGTCGTCGGCATCCAGGACCTCGGCGGCGCGGGCATCGTCTGTGCGACGAGTGAGACCGCGGCCCGCGGCGGGGTGGGAATGGACGTCGACGTGACGGCGATCCCGCTGCGCGAGGCCGGTATGGCGCCCTTCGAGATCATGACGTCCGAGAGTCAGGAGCGGATGCTCGCCATCATCACGCCGGAGAATTGGGACGCCGTCGCGCAACTGTGCGAGAAGTGGGAGGTTCGCGCGTCGATCGTGGGCCACGTGGTCGAGCCGACGATCGACGAGAACGGTCGCAAGGTGGCGATGCTGCGCGTCCGTCACGGTTTTGACGGCGAGGTCCTCGCCGAAGTGCCAGCCAGCTCGTTGGCCGACGAGGCTCCTCTATACGAGCGACCGATGGCGCGTCCGGCGAGCCTCGACGCCACCGTCGCCGACGACCCGAGCGACGACGAACCGATCGGTTCGCCGAACGACGATCTGCTCGATCTTCTCCTGGATCCGGCGTGGGTCTATCGCCAGTACGACTCGCAACTCTTCTTGAATACCGTCGTCGGACCGGGCCGCGACGCTGCTCTCCTACGCCTCGCGGGACCGGGTCTGCCGTATTCCGAACGCGGCATCGCTCTCTCGACTGATTCCAACCCTCGCTGGTGCGCGTTGGACCCGCGCGCCGGCACCGCCTTGACCGTCGCGGAGAGTGTGGCGAACCTGGCGTGCGTCGGCGCGACTGCCAAGGCCGTCGTGAACTGTCTCAACTTCGGAAATCCCGAACACCCGGAAGTCATGTGGCAGTTGTCGGAATCGATCGACGGTATGACCGAAGCGTGCGTGGGACTCGGACTTCCCGTCATCGGCGGCAACGTCTCGCTCTACAACGAAAGCGGCGGCCTGGACATCGACCCGACACCGGTCGTGGGTCTTCTCGGGGTCATCGATTCACTGGTCGCGCCGCCGCCCGGTTGGGCGTGGCACGAGGGCGATGACATCGTGCTCGTCGGAACTCGTCACGCGAACTCGCCCTACCGTTTCCCGCTCGGGGGAACGCGTTGGGCGACCCGTCGCGGTCGCCGCGGAGGTCACGTTCCCCACTTCGACGCCGAGACCCTCGCCGCGGCGATTGATTTCGTCGTCGGCGAAATCGCCGCCATTTGCGCCGGTAATCCCAGTGACGTCACGGCGGTCCACGACGTGGGCGGTGGCGGACTGGCGGTGGCGTTGGCCGAAATCGTCGCCGTGAGCGGGCTGGGTGCGGACGTGGTCGAACTCGAGAGTCACGCCGAACTGTTTGCCGAATTCCCCGGTCGCTTCGTCATGGGTACGAACGACGTCGACGCGTTCATGGCACGCGCTGACCTCGCGGGTGTCCCGGTGGCGCGTCTCGGCGTCGTGGGCGGCCGCGACCTGCGAATCGGATCGATGGTGAACGTTGGCGTGGACGACGTCACCTCGCGCCGACGCGGTGCGCTCGGGGAGTCGCTCGCCGCGCTCGGCTAGCGCGCCGCTTTGAGCTCGTCGAGGATCTCGTCGGGCACACGCAGGTCGCCCGTTTTGCCGAAACCGAGGAAAACGTCGCTCTTGTACGTGCCGTGATAGTCCGATCCGCCGGTGGGGATCATGCCGGCGTCCCTCGTGAGCTTGACCATGAGGGCGCGAATCCCGGCGCTCGTGCCGCCGTAGTGCGCTTCGACCCCGGCGAATCCGCGTTCGCGAAGTGACGCCATCACCCGGGGCATGGTCGCCTCGATCGACATCGGGTTGACCTCGTCGACGTAATTGACCAGGGGATGGGCAATCGAGAAGACGGTGCCCGAACCGTTGGCGGCGTCCACGAACTCCTCGACGGGCATGCTCGTCTTGGACACGTAGGCCGCCCCCTCGGTGCCGAGCCAGTCGGTGAAGATGCGGTTCCACGTATTCTCGTTCTGCTCGCCGACGAGTTCGGGGTGCAGGTCGATCATCGCGCGCGCGAAATGCGGCCGGCCAATGGAGTCCACGTTGCCGGTCATCTCGGTCAAATAGGCGAGGGTGAGGTCCTCGAACCCCTTCTCCTGGAGCAGGGTCACCAGTTCGTGGTTGCGACTGTCGCGGTCGCGGCGTAGCGAGGTCAGTTTCTTCTGAATCGGATGCTCGGCGTCCAGGGGCAGGAAATAGGCGAGGACGTGGACGTTGCGCGCCTTGGTCACACCGTCGCGCACTCTCGGGAACTCCGTGTCGCGCAACGAGACCTCGACCCCGGTCACGAGCTCGAGTCCTAACTTCGAGCACGCCGTGGACATCTCGTCGTAACTAAGGGTCGTGTCGTGGTCCGTCAGGGCGATCGCGGAAATACCCAGATGGTGTGCCTTTTCGGCCAACTGTGTCGGAGTATCCGATCCGTCGGAGAATGTTGAGTGGGTGTGAAGATCTAGCACCCCAGAATGGTACAGAGGTCCGATAGGGGCAGTCGATTGTGCGACAATGTCTCAGTGCCTTCTGAGATGAAATTTCGAACCGAAGAGGGCGCGTGAAAGAAGCCTGCGGCGTCGTCGGCATCGTGGCCCCCGGTCGCAGCGTCTCGCACCTCTGTTACGACGCGCTCTACGCCCTCCAACACCGGGGTCAAGAATCCGCCGGCATGGCGACGTTCAACAATCATCAGATCACGGTCGTGAAGGACAACGGATTGGTGAGTCACGTCTTCGCCGAGACGACGCTACGCGCGCTGGCCGGTGACTTCGTCATCGGCCACACCCGTTATTCGACGTCGGGTTCGGCCAATTGGACCGCCGCCCAGCCGGTCTATCGTTCGGCCGGAACCTCGGGTTTCGCCATTGCGCACAACGGAAATCTCACGAACACGACCGCGCTCGCCGAAGAGGCGGGGATCCAGTTCACGTCGATGCTCTCGGACTCGGACCTCGTCGCCGAGCTTCTCGCGCGCGAAGTCGAGTCGGGCATCTCGCTCGCGAAGGCGCTCGGTGTCGTGCTCGCCCGAACCGAAGGCGCGTACTCGATGGTCGTGCTCGAAGCGGGCGAGATCCACGCCGTTCGCGACCCCTACGGTTTTCGGCCGCTGTGCTTGGGCCGCTTCGGAAGCGAAGCCGAACCCGAGGGTTGGATCGTGGCCTCGGAGTCACCGGCCCTCGACGTCGTTGGCGCGACGTTCGTTCGCGAGATCGCGCCCGGCGAGATGGTGACGATCTCGAACAGGGAGCTCTCCTCGGTGCAACTGCTCGACCCGGCCGAGGGCAAGCAGAAACTCTGCATCTTCGAGTTCGTGTACTTCGCCAGGCCCGACACGTACCTCATGGGTCATCAGGTGCACACGACGCGTCGTCGCATGGGCGAGCTGCTCGCGGCCCAATCCTCCGTCGACGCCGACATCGTGATGGGCGTGCCGGACTCGGGAGTGCCGGCCGCCGAAGGATTCGCCAAGGCCTCGGGCATACCCTTCGGCTACGGGCTCGTCAAGAATCGCTACATCGGGCGAACCTTCATCTCGCCGGATCAGAACCTTCGCGCGGCGACCGTTCGACGCAAGCTCAACCCGCTTCGCGAGAACATCGAGGGTCAGCGCCTCATCGTGGTGGACGACTCCATCGTGCGCGGGACGACCACGCGCGAAATCGTGAAGATGCTCCGTGACGCGGGTGCGAAAGAAGTGCACTTGCGAATCTCCTCGCCGCCCTTCATGAACCCTTGTTACTACGGCATCGATACGCCGACGCGCGACGATCTGCTCGCGGCGAACAACTCGATCGCCGAGATGAACGACTTCATCGGGTCCGACACTCTCGAATTCATCACGTTGGCGAACCTGCGCAGCGCTATCCAACTCGACGGTGAGTGTTGTGACGCCTGTCTCACCGGCTCGTACCCCGCGCCAACACCGGTCGTGTTGGGAACCGCAGGCAGCCGCTGGTGAGCCGGCTGCTCGAACAGCCCGTCAACGGCACGACCTACGCCGGTTCCGGTGTGTCGATCGAAGCCGGCGATGAGGCGGTCGAGCGGATCAAGGACATCGTGGCGAGTACGAAGCGACCCGAAGTGCTCGGCGGCATCGGCGGATTCGGTGGGCTCTTCACCCTCGACATCGCCAAATACACCTCGCCCGTGCTGGTGGCCTCGGCCGACGGCGTCGGCACGAAGCTGGACGTCGCTCGCCACGTCGGACGTTACGACACCGTCGGCATCGATCTCGTCGCGATGTTGGTCGACGATCTCGCCTGCGTCGGAGCCGAACCGCTCTTCCTCTTGGACTACGTCGCGGTCGGCAAACTCGAACCGGCGCGTCTCGAGGAGTTGGTCACCGGCATCGCGGCCGGTTGTCGACTCGCGAACACGGCGCTCCTCGGCGGCGAGACCGCCGAACACGCCGGCGTGATGGCGCCCGATGACCTCGACGTGGCGGGCTTTGCCGTCGGCGTGGTGGAACGAGGAGAAGAGCTCGGCCCCGAGCGCGTTCGCGACGGTGACGTCTTGGTGGGTTTCGCGTCGCCCGGACTTCGCTCCAATGGCTATTCGCTGGCGCGTCGCGTGCTCGTCACGGCCGTCGGCGACCTGAACGCACCGGCGTGGGAGGGCGCGGACCACAATCTCGGTGATGAGCTGCTCGTCCCCTCGGTCATCTACGCCCCGACGGTCATGGCGCTGCGACACGACCTCGGAAGAGCGGTGCACGCGTGCGCGCACATCACGGGCGGCGGCATCGTCGGCAACGTGGCGCGCATCTTGACTCCCGACCTCGACGCACTGATCGACATGGAGAGCTTCGAGACACCTCAGATCTTCTTCGAGATCCAGCGTCGCGGTCGCGTGCACGCCGACGAGATGGTCCGGGTCTTCAACTGCGGTTTGGGCATGGTCGTGGCGCTCGATTCGAGTGCCGCGGATGCGGCGATATCGATTGCGCGCGACAACGGGATCGTGGCGATGATCGTTGGGTCGGTCACGAGCGGAACTGGGGAAGTGGTGCTGTCGTGAGCGACGCCCGCGAACGAGTCCGCCAACATCTGCTTGAGCACTCGGTTCGACGTGGTGACTTCGTCTTGAAGTCCGGTCGACCCTCGACGTGGTTCATCGACTCGAAGAAGACCATTTGTGCACCGGAGGTGATGGTGGATATCGCCACCTTGATCTTGGAGAGGATTCCCAGTCACGCGACGGCGATCGGCGGCCTGACCATGGGCGCCGACGGCGCGACGTTCATTACCGCGGGCGTGGCCGCGACGCGCGGCCGGAGCCTCAACGCCTTCAGTGTTCGAAAGGAAGTGAAAGACCACGGGGCGGGTGGGCGCATCGCCGGGGTGCTCGAGCCTGGGGACAAGGTCGTGATTACTGAAGACACCGTGACCCGGGGCACGAGCTTGCTCGAGGCCGCGCACGTCGTGCGCGACTACGGCGCTGAGGTGGTCATGCTCTTCGCGGTCGTTGACCGCGGCGGCACGGTGAGCGCTATGGCCGCCGCAGAGGGCATTGCGTTCGACGCCCTGTTTACCGCGCGCGATCTCGGCTTCAGCGACGAAGCGTCGTAATTACTTCGCGAGTACGGCGAGGACGCGTTCGCGCCACGCCATCCTCGGTAGATAGTTCTCCTCCGGCGTGTGACCGAACCGCACGACCACCGCGTCGAGGGCCGGCACGACCGAGATCATCTGTCCTTCGTAACCATTCGCCCAGTACGTGCCGTGGTCGTCGCCACTGACCCACCATTGCCAGGAGTAGAGATGTCCACTTGAGGTCTCGACGCTGAGTGGCACCTGTGCGGTCGCGGCCCATTCGCGCGAGACGAGTTGTTCGCCGTCCCACTCACCGCCGCGGAGGTACAGCAACCCGAACTTCGCGAAGTCCAATGCTCGCGCGTGCACGAAGCTCGACGCGACGAAGACGCCGCTGGTGTCGAAGGTGGCGACGGCGCTCGTCATGCCGATCGGATCGAACAAGCGACGTTCGAGGTACGAGCGATAGTCCTCGCCGTAGCCGACGAGGTCCGCGACGATGCGACTCAGGATGTTCGTGGTGCCACTCGAGTAGTTGTAAAAGGTGCCCGGCTCGTGGGCGAGGGGCAACGCGGCCGTGAACGCAGCCATGTCGTCCTTGCCGTCGCCGTAGAGCATCTCGAGGACGTGACTGGTTTGACCTATTTCGTACTCTTCGACGAAGGCGAGCCCGTCACGCATGGCCAGGAGATCACGGACTTGGATCTGGTGGCGAGGGTCGGCCTCGTCACTCCACTCCGGAACGTTCGCGAGTTGATCGGGGTTGAGACGACCCTCGTCGACCAACGTGCCGATGATCATGTGCAGCATCGACTTGGCCATGGACCACGAGAGGAGTTGGCTGTCGCGAGTGATGGGCTCGGCCGGCCGGTCGAAATGGAACTGCTCTCCGCCGTAGCGCTCACTGAGGACCTTTCCGCCCTGCACGACGACGACGGCATTGGTGACCGCGAGCTTCTCGTCGGTGAACATCTCGTCGACGACGGCGTCTAACTCGTCTTGATGAGCTGACTCTCCTCGGGGCCAGTCGCGAGTTGGCCACTCGACGCCCGGTGGCTGGGGCGCGAAGCGCGGCGGTACAGGCGGCGGGTGGTCCATTATTCTCCGATTCTCTCGAGTATCTTCGCACGCTCGAACCTGTGACACCTCCTCGATAGTTTCGGTCCATGTCGCGGTCCGGTGATTCAGAGCTCGAGCAGTACTTCTATCGATCGACGGTGGCGTCGAGTCGTCATCGCAATCGCGTCGGCGCCTACTTCGTGCAACGTCTTCGAGGCTCCAACGTCGTGGCGCGCATCGAACCACTGGGACTCGTACCCCAGTCGATCGGCGACGAGCAGTTGGCGATCCAGCGTCTTCGCCGCAATCTGGTGATCGCTGGAACGTGGCAGGAAACGCCGAGTGGCCATCACGCGCGAATGCGAGTGGCACCGGCAGAAGTCGTCACCACGCAAAAGGTCGCCCCACAGAGCTCGTGACGAGTCCGTGGGGCGACCGTGCTGGTGGTCGAGACCGGCGTCGATCCGGTGACCTCACGCTTTTCAGGCGCGCGCTCTACCAACTGAGCTACTCGACCTCCTCGTCACCCTTACGGGTGTCGAGCGGACCTGACGGGATTTGAACCCGCGACCTCCGCCTTGACAGGGCGGCGTGCACTCCGAGCTGCACCACAGGTCCTCGGTGTTCTCAAGGTCGAGACCCCGAGACGCGAATCGTAAGTCTATATGGTCGTGACCACGGACTCTGAGGGCCACATTAATTGGTGAGACGAACTCGACTTCTAGGATGCCAGTCGTGCGAATCGACCGCGGGACGGCGTTCTCGTGAGTCTCGCGATCGTTCTTGTGATCCTCCTCGCCGGACTCATGCCACTCGTGGCGTACACGCTCGCTCTCTACGCCCGGACGCGGGCGCCACTCAGCATCGTGCGCTTCGCGAGACCGGCGTCGTGTGGGTCGCGGACATCGGCGTCGTGTTCTTCAAGAAGGAAGGCTTGGGCGATCATGGCGTCGGCCTTCGTCGTGGCGAGGATAGCGCTGCTCAGTCTGACCTAGCAGTTTCGACGCGACGTCGATAGGCTCGGCGACACGTGACCGGAAGGGTGACTTGATGTCTGATCGGGTCGAAGTCGAAACATTGAACGTTGGTAAAGGTGGCGGGCGCGATCTTCTCGCCGATCTGTATCGACCGCCGAATCCGAATGGCTGCGGCGTGATGCTCATTTTTGGCGGCGGATTCGTGGAAGGAGATCGTCGACAACTCGCCGGGTACGGCATTTCGCTCGGTCGTGCCGGCTACACCTCGCTCGCGTGTGAGTACCGCCTCGCCGGTGAGGCACTGTGGCCGGCCGGGCTCGACGACGTCAATACCGCGTTTCGTTTCTTCCACGAAGAAGCGAAGTCGCTCGGACTTTCCGCCTCGAAGCTGGCGGTATCGGGCAACTCGGCCGGAGGGTGTCTGTCGCTGTTGTTGGCGGGCACGAGTCCGCTTCCCGTCGCCGCCTCGATTGCCTTTTACTCGCCGACGGATTTCTTGGGTGATGACGCCCGAGCACACGGCTCACCGAACACCTTGAAGTACCTACTCGGTGACGACGTCTCCGATGAGCGACTACGCGAGATCAGTCCAATCAATTACGTCGGTTCCCACTTCCCGCCGACGATGCTCTTGACCGGCAATCGCGACGCGAGAGTCGACTGGAGAGAGAGTGTCCACATGTGCGAGGCGTTGACCGAGGCCGGAGCACGCTGCGAACTCCACGTCTTCGATGGCCTCGAGCACGCATTCGATCTGGCTCCAGAGTACGGACGATTGAGTGCGGCGCTCATGAATCGTTTTCTCGACAGCCACGTTCTCTCAAAGACACCAAGTGGTGTGATGAGCTAACCCGAGGTATGCGCGGCGGTGACGGACGCAACGACGAACGCTACGACGTCAGTCGTCTGAGAGCACGAGGCAGAACGGGTGGCCCACCGGGTCGAGGTAGACACGAAACGTCGTACCCGGTTGGTACTCGTGTTTCGTCGCACCCACGGCGAGTGCGTGTTGTTCGCCCTCGTCCAGATCGGGGACGAGGAAGTCCAGATGAAGCTGTTGGGGGACCGGCCCGTCGGGCCACGTTGGCGCCACGAAGTTCGGGACCTTTTGGAAAGCGATCGTTGGGTGGGACCCGTTGTCCAATTCGATCCACTCGACGTCTTCGGGCCTGAAATCCCCAAGGGGCTCGACGTCGAGACCGGTGAGGCGCGAGTAGAAATCAGCGAGCTCGAGAGGATCGGGGCAGTCCAGTCCGACGAGTTGATATCGGGGTCGCACGTCGGTCATCTAGGGCTCCTACTTCTTGAAATGTGGTCGGACGAGTGCCGTCGAGGTCACTCTACCGAGGTCGTTCGATGGTTGGGTGTCCGAGACGTGACGGAACTAGCGAGGCGGGGTGAAATTTCTCGTCGCCTCGGCGTACCAGTGTGCCGATGGTTTGGGCGTCCTCTCGAATGACGTGCGATCGACGGCGACGATGCCAAATTTCGGTCGATAGCCGAACGTCCATTCGAAGTTGTCAAGAAGTGACCACTGGAAGTATCCCCGAACGTCGATGCCGTCGGCGATCACGTTCGCCAGGCCGGCGAGAGCGCCGGTGAGGTAGCGAATCCGCTGCTCATCATCGTCGGTACCGATGCCGTTCTCGGTCATGAAGATCGGAATGTCCACCATTGAGGCGGCGCGACGAATCGTGTACTCCACGCTCTGGGGCCAAAAGAGGTATCCCATTTCCGTCAGTTCGCCCTCCGGGTTGGAGATCCGCCCGTCCGGTCCGATGATGATCTTGGTGTAGCACTGAACGCCGAGGTAGTCGTCGTCACCCACGCAGCGCAGATACTCATCTTCCATCTCGTGACGAATTGAATTGACGAGGTCCTCGCCACCCGGCAATGCCTCGTACTCGTTCATTGAGAGCGGCATGCCGATCGGGTAGTTCCCGGGCGTCGCGCGCAGGGCGTCGCGCATCGCGACGTGACAAGAACGCATCGCAACATTGACATTGGAGAATCGTTCCCAATCGCTCTGTGCCGGTGGGAAGGCGCCGATGAGATATCCCATGAGCGCCACGATGTTCGGTTCGTTCACCGTGCACGCGATTCCGATCAGATCGCCGAGGGCGTCGCCGACGACGGTCGCGTACGCGCCCATGAGCGAGGCAATCTCCGGGTATTCGAATCCGCCGAGGTCGGCGACCCACAGGGGCAACGTGAAATGGTGCAGGGTGACGACCGGCAAGATCGCGCGGGCGTGACAGGCTTCGAGGATCCGTCGATACTGTGCGAGCGCATCAGCGTCAGTGACGCCGCGATGCGGTTCGATGCGCGCCCATTCGATGGAGAACCGGTAGGAGTTCAGTCCCAACTCGACGATCAAGTCGAGGTCCTCTTCAAAGCGATTCCATGAGTCGCACGCGTCGCCACATACCTCGGCGCAGTGCGTGCCTTCGGCCCGCTCGTAACGCCACCAATCGGTGTTGGAACCACCACCTTCGGTTTGATACGCCGACGTCGAGGTACCCCAAGAAAATCTGTCCGGAAAACGGACTTCGCGTTGTGTCATGACGTGAATCTAGAGTGTCGAGCGCTACCGAGGCGTGCCCAGGCGCGAAGGTCAAGTTCTTCAAGGTCGTGGCCCTCGTTTCGAGCGTCTCTGAAACGAGGGGTCGAGCGTCGATAATGTGTCCTTCGATACCGCGATCGAGGGGAAGGACTGAATGGACGGCGTCACGCCCGAACGCAAAGTAGCCAGTCCATCGACGGTGGAACTCCAACGAGCGGTCCTGGCGTCGATCGCCACGGCATCGGCCAGTGACTTCGAGCGCGCGACGCGCGGGATGATCGCGCCGGGGACGCCTCGACAGGTGTCCGGGCGCTTCGGTCAAGTTCTGTGGGACCTTGACGCCTACGCCTTCTTGGACGATCCCAACGTCATCGAACCGCCGAGCACGGTGAATCCCAGTCTTTGGCGTCAGGGACGGCTCAACAACATCGCCGGACTGTTCGAAGTGACGCCGTCAATCTTTCAGGTACGCGGCATGGATATCTCGAACGTGACCTTCATCTCCGGAGGGACCGGATGGATCGTCATCGATCCGCTCACGTCCGAAGAGACCGCGCGCGCGGCGCTCAAAATGGTGAACGAGCATTTGGGCGAGCGGCCCGTACGCGCCGTGATTTACACGCACAGCCACACCGATCACTTCGGTGGCGTCCACGGCGTCGTGAACGATGACGACGTCGCCCAAGGACGGGTCGCCGTGATCGCGCCCGAAGGTTTCCTGGACGCGGCGATAAGCGAGAACGTCCTCGCCGGGACCGTCATGATCCGCCGCGCGATGTACATGTACGGCGTGCTATTGCCCAAAGATCCGCAAGGTCACGTCGACACGGGTCTGGGCAAGGGAATGCCCGGTCTGCCGAGCGTCGCCCTGGTGGCGCCGACGCGCGAGATCACCACCACCGGTGAGGAGTTGACGATCGATGGCGTGCGTCTCGTATTCCAGATCACGCCGGGTACCGAGGCGCCCGCGGAGATGAACGTCTTCGTGCCCGACGAGCGTGCGTTGTGCATGGCGGAGAACTGCACCGCGAATCAACACAACGTCTACACCCTTCGCGGGGCCCAGGTTCGCGACGCCCTGAAGTGGAGCAAGTACATCGACGAATCACTCGAGCTCTACGCCGACCAGTGCGACGTCCTCTTCGCGAGCCACCACTGGCCCCGCTGGGGCCAGGCCGAACTCTCGGACTATTTGGCGAGCCAACGCGACGCGTATCGCTACGTGCACGACCAGACTCTTCGGCTCGCGAATCACGGACTGACGATGGAGGAGATCGCCGAAGTACTCGTGTTGCCCGACGGACTCGGTCGCGAGTTCTTCAATCGCGGCTACTACGGAACGCTCTCCCACAACGCCAAGGCCGTCTACCAGCGTTACCTCGGATGGTTCGACGGGAACCCAGCGCATCTCAATCCGCACCCACCGGTCGAAGCCGCGAAACGGTACGTGGACTTCATGGGCGGCGCCGACAGTGTTCTCGCCCGGGCCCGGGCGTCCTTCGCTGAGGGGGACTATCGGTGGGTCGTCGAAGTCGTCAATCACGTCGTCTTCGCCGATCCCGACAACGAGACGGCGCGGCTGTTGCAAGCCGACGCGCTCGAGCAACTCGGCTTCCAGAGCGAGTCGGGTCCGTGGAGAGACTTTTACCTGAGTGGCGCGATGGAACTGCGATCCAACGGCACGGTCCTCAAAGGACTTGCGGGCAATGCACTGGGCTCAGGCATCGTCAGTTCGATGACGCCCGAACTCTTGCTCGACCTGATCGGGGTCCGACTCAACGGACCGCGCTCCGTCGACTTCGAGGTCGAGATTGAACTCGTCATCACCGACCGTGGGGACGAGCGCTGGGGTTTTGGCGTTCGAAACGGAGTGGTGCACGCCCGTCGCGACGCTCGAAACTCCGGTTCAGTCGGCGTCATAAGTTCGATCGCCGCCTTCGCGGTCTTCGCGACGGGGTCCCAGAGCTTTGATGATCTGCTCGCACGCGATGACTTTGCCGTGACGGGGGACGTGGTCCGGCTTCGCGAGCTCGTCGAGAAGCTCGACGTGTTCGAATTCGGATTCGAGATCGTCGTACCCTGAAACGCTTCGTGGGAGCGTCGGTACAATGATGTGAAAATCTCAGAGAAAGCGGTGCCCCTTGACTTCGAACCTGCGTGCCGAGACTATTCATTTCGATTCTTACGACAGCCATTCGGTGGAGGCGTACCTCGCGCGAACCGAATCGGAGGAGAAGGTCGGGGGCGTCGTGGTCATCCACCACTTCCCGGGTTACGACGAAGCCACCAAGGAGATAGTCCGGAAGTTCGCGGCGAACGGCTACAACGCCATCTGCGTGAATCTCTACTGGCGCGAGTCGCCCGGTGCGAGCTCCGACGACGCGGCCGCGGCCGCTCGAGCAAGTGGTGGCGTGGCGGACGACCAGTTGGTCGGCGACGTCGGCGCAGCCGCGGCGTACTTGCGCGCGTTGTCGAACTCGAATCAGTTGGTCGGCGTCATCGGCTACTGCTCCGGGGGACGACAGTCGGTGCTCGCGGCGTGCAGCCTGGACCTTGACGCCGCGGTGGATTGCTACGGCGCCTTCGTCGTCGAGAGTCGGCCCGAGAGCACGATGACGTCGATCGTTGACCTACTGCCGAAACTTTCGTGCCCGCTTCTCGGTCTCTTCGGTCTCGAGGATCAGTACCCGTCACCCGAACAGACCGAGACGCTGCGAAAACTTCTGACCCAACACGGCAAGGAGTTCACGTTCCACGAATACGAGGGCGCCGGGCACGCCTTCTTCGCGGTCGATCGACCGTCCTATCGGCCCGAAGTGGCGACCGAAGCGTGGGGTGAAATATGGAAGTTCTATGGCGAGCACCTCGCGGGAAAGAAGTAGGACGACATGTGCACGTACGACACTGAACGAATCGCCATAACCGGGAGCGCCAAGGGCGCCGACAGTTGGTTCCGCGCGACCGACGCGACGATCTCATACGACCACCCGGTGCACTACGGTGCCGGCCACGCGTTGTTGGTGGATGTCATCAACCCATCGCTCGGAGCGAGTTCGAGAGTCGGGCTCGAGCTGAACGCTGACTCGGCTCGCGAACTGGCGTTGGCGATTCTGCGATCTCTCGACAGCGTGCCCGCGGGCTTGCTCGAGAGTTAGCGGTGTCGGAGAGCGAGCGTTCGACGAAAGACGACTCGGCCACGCAGGCGGACGACCGCTACAAGTGGGTCGTACTTTCCAACACGACGCTCGGCATGCTGATGGCCACGATCGACATCTCGATCATGCTGATTGCGCTGCCGGACATCTTCACCGGGATTCACCTCGATCCCTTGTTGCCGGGCAACAGTTTCTACCTGCTGTGGATGATCCTCGGCTTCATGGTGGTGACCAGCGTGCTGGTGGTGACCTTCGGTCGCCTGGGCGACATGTTCGGCCGCGTGCGGATGTACAACATGGGCTTCGTCGTCTATACGTTTTTCTCACTGCTGCTGAGCATCACGTGGATGTCGGGCACGGCCGCGGCGCTGTATCTCGTGGTGATGCGAATCTTCCAGGGCGTGGGTGCCGCCATGCTCATCGCGAACTCATCGGCGATTCTGACTGACGCCTTCCCCGAGGACCAGCGGGGCATGGCACTCGGTATCAATCAGATTGCGGGGATCAGTGGATCGTTCATCGGGCTGGTTCTCGGAGGAATCCTGGCGCCGATTCAGTGGCGACTCATCTTCATCGTGTCGGTGCCCATCGGTCTCTTCGGTACGGTGTGGGCGTATCGGAAGCTCCGTGAGATTCCGCGCCGAATCGACACGAACATCGATTGGCCGGGCAACATCACCTTCGCCCTCGGCCTCATCGCGATCATGGTCGGCATCACGTACGGGATCCAGCCCTACGGGGGCCGCACGATGGGTTGGCTGAGTCCGCTGGTCCTCTCGTCGCTCATTGGCGGTGTCGCCATGCTCTTCGTCTTCACGCAGGTCGAACGACGCTCTCCCGATCCGATGTTCCGGCTCTCGCTCTTTCGGATCCGGGCATTCAGCGCCGGCAGCATCTCGAGTTTTCTCGCGTCGGTCGGACGCGGCGGACTTATGTTCATGCTCGTCATCTGGCTGCAGGGAATCTGGCTGCCGCTCCATGGTTACGACTTCGCGCGAACGCCGCTGTGGGCCGGTGTCGCGATGTTGCCGCTGACGCTCGGTTTCTTGATCGCCGGTCCGATCTCGGGCGCCCTGTCGGATCGATTCGGTTCCCGACCGTTCGCCACGGTCGGCATGCTCGTCGCGGCACTGTCGTTCTTCATGCTCGAGCTCTTGCCAGTCAACTTCAACTACCTCGAATTCGGCGGGTTGCTCTTGCTCAACGGTCTGGCGATGGGCGCCTTCGCGGCGCCGAACCGAGCCGGCGTGATGAACAGCCTGCCGCGGCAACATCGAGGGGTCGGTTCCGGGATGAATTCGACGTTCCAGAACTCGGGTCAGGTGCTCTCGATCGGCATCTTCTTCACCTTGATGATCATCGGCCTCTCGGCGTCGCTTCCGGCGTCGGTTCTTCACGGACTCACGTCAGTCGGCGTTCCGATCGGCGACGCGCGGCGCGTGGCCGCCTTGCCGCCGGTGTCGACGCTCTTCGCGTCGTTCCTCGGCTACAACCCGCTCGAGCACCTCTTGAGCCCCCACGTGATCGCGAGCCTCCCGATTCACACGCAATTGGCCCTGGCGAAGCGGAGTTTCTTTCCATCAATAATCACAAAACCTTTCCACAATGGACTGCACGCAGCCTGTGACTCCGCCGTGTTGGCCTGTCTGTTGGCCGCGGGATGCTCGTGGCTGCGAGGTGGCAAGTACGTCTACGTCGAGACGAGCCCTGAGCCATACGAAGTTTTGGCGACGGCTGGGGACTAGTAAATTTCTTCCGGGGGTGGACGTGGCCCGAAAAAGACGACAGGGATTGGCCGACGCGGTGCGTTCAAGCGCGCGCCGGTGGGCCAAGCCGGCCGATGAATGGCGCGCCAAGGTGCAACGCTGGGTCGACGCCGGAATCGTAAGTTCGTCCCAAGGTGACGAGATCCTCGCGATGGAGACCCGCGAGTCCAGTGGTCACGCGCTTCGCGGAGCGGCGAATCGACCGGTGTTGTCGCCGGTCGTCGAAGCGGTGTCGTATTTCGGCGTGGTCGTCGTTGGGCTCAGCAGCGCTCTCTTTCTCGGCCACTACTGGGGCCATGTCGGCGTCGCGGGGCACGTCAGCGTTGCGCTCATGGTCACGGTTGCCGGACTACTCGGGGGCTTCGTGGTCGCGCAGATCGGCGACGCCGGGGCCCGACGTCTCAGTGGATTTCTCCGTCTGGTCGGCACGGCGGGGGCCGCGATGGCGACCGCCGTGAGTGTGGGTCCGGCGGCGCAGAGCCATCACGGGCTCACGCTGCTCTGCGTGGGCTTCGCAGTACTCGTGCTGAGTGGGTCCCTCTGGCGGAACCTCGATCGGTCGCTTCAGTTCCTGAGCACCATTCTCGGTCTGGCCCTCACGCTCAGCGCCGTGGGAACCGTCGCTCACTTGCACGCGACCTCGACGGAAGTGGCGTTGATCGTGTGGCTCCTCGCAGTTGCGGTGGGACTGATGAGCCTGCAAATGCTTCGACCCGCGGCCACGGGGCTACTGGTCGGCGAACTCGGCAGTTTCGTCGGGGCTTTCGCGCTGTCATTCCCCAATCACCTTGCGGGCGTACTCCTGGGACTGGTCTCGATGCTCTCCGCGGTGGGCATCGGCTTCGTGCTCGAGCGCCCACCGATCATCGTCATCGGCGCGTTGGGATTCTTCATGTTCGACTTTCGGACATTCGCCATCTACTTGCGCAGTACTGATGCGGCGCTGGGCGCGTTCATCCTCGGCCTCGTGCTCGCGTGCGTCGCGCTGTGGCGCGCGTGGCACTCGACGACGATCGAACGTCGCGATACCAATTCCCACGTGGAAGTCCACGCGGACGCCGAGTGGTACGAACCATGGTGAAGCGTCGCTTCCCGGTGTCTATTTCTCAATGCGTTTATAGAGGCCGATGCCGTCGTCGTTCGTGACCAATGTGAAGTGACTCGAGATGTGAGTAAAGACATCCGCGTCGTCTGAACTGTCGAGGGCGACGGGGAGTACGAGATCGGACCAGCAATCAGGCAACCAAGCGTCAGAGGCAACTTCGCGACACCGGCCCACAGCGGCGTTCGCCCGAAGAGGTCGAAGTGGACGCCGGACGTAGTTATTGGAGTCGGAACTCAGTCCGGGCGATGGTGCGTGGAGTCGCAACGTGATTGCGACGTCGGGACCGGCGTCCGTCAACGCGTCCAATGACATCGGATTCCACTTACCTACACAAAATAGAGTGTTGCGTTGCGCGGTGGAAATTACGAACGTGGATCTCTGCGATTGTTCGCGAGTACATCAGATGAGAACGACGATTGAAAATTGGCAATCGTGTTGCCGCGCAATGGCATTGAGCAAATGTTACGAGTTGGTGACGATGTTTGTTACGAATTGATGACACGTGCGTGATGCGTAGTTGTGTGAATCCACAGTGGTCTCACAGTAGTTTCACAAATTGACGCACGATACTTAGAGATGTACGCACCCGCATTCGGTGGATGTGTCGAAAGGGCAAATCATGTTCACAACTAAGTCAAGTTGCGTCGTTCGCGTGGCGACCTCAGCGGTCGTGTGCGCGGCACTCGCACTCGGTACTGCAGGAGTAGCCCTCGCGGGACAGGGATCGCATTCACGCGATCATTCAAGTTTTAATTCTCGTGACCACGGTCAGCAAGGGAATGACGCTCGTGGCGTCGTGACCGTGTTGGGCACCAACGCGATCACGATCAAGGGTCGTGACGGCACGTCAACCCTCTACACCACGTCGACGAC
>CALGFJ010000096.1 GCA_937881055.1 uncultured Acidimicrobiaceae bacterium
CGGGCAGCCGACGAATACTGGTGATCGGTTCGGAGAATCTCTCGCGCTGGGTTGACTGGAGCGACCGCAACACGGCGGTCTTGCTCGGAGACGGCGCCGGTGCCGCGGTACTGGAATACGACGAAGAGGGCACGGACATCTTGTCCTTCGTCCTGGGCGCCGACGGATCGGCGGCCGATCTTCTCACGTGTGAACACGGAGGATTCTTCTGGATGGACGGCAAGGAAGTCTTCCGTCGGGCCGTGCGCGTCGTCGTCGATTCCGCCGAAGAGGCCATGAAGATCGCCGACGTCAGCCCCGACGACATCAGTCTCGTCATCCCCCACCAGGCCAACGTGCGGATCATCAAGGCCGCGACGCAGCGCCTGGGCATTCCCATGGAGCGCACGGTCGTGACGCTCGACCGCTACGGGAACACGTCGAGCTCGTCCATTCCGCTCGCCTTCTTCGACGCGCGTGAGAACGCCCGAGTGAAGCCCGGCGAGTACGCGCTCATGACCGGCTTCGGCGCCGGCATGACGTGGGCCTCGGCGGTCGTGCGGTGGTCGCGTTGAGCGGACCATCGCTCATCATCCTCGCCGCCGGGCGCGCCCGGCGTTACGGCGGGGTGAAGCAGTTGGCACCGATCGGCAAGCACGGCGAAGGCGTCATCGATCTACTGGCCTCCGACGCCTGGGCGGCGGGGTTCGACGATATCGTCATCGTCGTCAATCCCGAGACCGGGCCGCTGATCGAAGAGCACGTGGCCGCGCGTTGGCCCACCGAACACAAGGTCAGCTTCGCCGTCCAGAGTCGTCTCCGCGGCACGGTTGACGCGGTGCTCGCGGCCGAGAGCACTCTGGACCTCTCGAAGCCCTTCGGAGTCTCGAATGCCGACGACTTGTACGGTCGTGCGGCCTTCCTCTTGCTCGGTGAACGACTGGCGGTCAGTCCGCACAACTGCCTCGTCGGTTTTGAACTGGACCGCGCACTCGTCGGTGACCTCCCGGTGTCGCGCGGCACGTGCATGGTCGAAGACGGTCGACTGACCGAGATCGTGGAACGCCGAAACGTCCACTCGACCCTGGAGGGCTACGACGCCGACGACGGACTCGAACCGGTATCGCTCTCACCACTCGCGACCGTGTCGATGAACCTCTGGGGCTTCCAACCCTCGATCATCCCGCTCATGCACAAATCGATATCCCAGCACGACTTCGAAACCGACTCCGAGATACAACTCTCGACATTCGTCGGTCAGGTGCTCGAGAGCACTTCGCTCGTCTTCGACGTCCTGCCGACGCGTTCGCGGTGCATCGGCATCACGCACGCCAAGGATCTACCGGTCGCGCAACTCCTCGTGCGACTGGAGATCGAATCGGGACACCGTCCCGAGTACGCGTTCGTCTAACGACAACCCGTAATCGGCCCTCGCGTCCGTCGATCTAGTGACCGAGGTGCCACTTGTCGCACGTGCCACATTTGTACGCGCTCATCGTCGCCCCGTCGTGCTTCGTCATGAGTCGAGCCTGGGCCTGGGCCTCGTCGCGACTCGCGTAGGACTTCTTAGGCCGTCCATTTCGTGTCGTGTGCGCGCTCACTCCCCGATGCAGTGAGGTCCCGGAGCTTCGCTTGGGGTCGCCGTATCGACCCGACCAGTAGAAGACGAAGGCCAGCACCGCAACGACGGCGACGAGCACACCGACGGTAACCATTGCGCCACAGCCTACGGGCGCACGTCACTTCGTGAAATCGCGTGTCAGATTCCGGACGAATGGAGCGGCAGCGCGACGCGCCTAGTGATCGGAGTGTTTGGTGTCCGATGAGATGGAGCCGTCGCGGATTCGGATCCGGCGCCGCGTGTGCGAGGCGACGTCCTCGTCGTGCGTGGCGATGATGATGGTCACACCGAACTGCTTTTGGAGGTCGTCGAGCAGCGCCATGAATTCGCCGGCGTTCGTGGAATCGAGGTTGCCCGTCGGCTCATCGGCGATAATCACTTCGGGCGAATTGACGAGGGCTCGGGCAATGGCCACCCTCTGCTGCTCTCCACCGGACAGGCTCGACGGCAGGTGTCCGAGCCGGTGGTCGAGACCGACCTGTGTCAGCAACGTTCTCGCGCGAGCTTTGCGCTTGTCGTGCGACGACTCGCGCGGCACCATGGCGATCGCCACGTTCTCCTCGGCGCTCAATGTTGGTATCAAATTGAACTGCTGGAACACGAAGCCAATCTCTCGGGAGCGGATGTCGGTGAGGACACTGTCCGACTCGTTCTCGAGCGATCGTCCGGCGAACAGTATGTGGCCCGTGCTCGGAGTGTCCAACGCGCCGAGGAGCTGTAGGAGTGTCGTCTTTCCCGAGCCACTGGGTCCCTCGAGAGAGACCGTCTCTCCCCGCGCGATTCTTAGATCGATGCCCCGCAGTGCGTTGACGGCCACGCCACTTTTCGTGAACGTGCGCGTCACACCCGTCAACTCATAGAGGGGCGCTTCGGAGATGGATTCTTGATTGTCGTTGATCAGAGCCTGCGTCATGTCTAATACCTTTCGATGGAATCGGTGTTCAGCCGAGGTCTCGGAGAGCCGATGCGGGAGAGAGTCGCGCCGCTCGCCATCCACCCACGGCACCGGCGATGAGACCGCCGAACAGGGCACCGGCGAACGCGATCACGATGGTGAGGGGATGAATGGGCGCCGTGAGATGCACGGTCTGGGCCACGGTCGCTGAGGTCGTTTGGCCCAAGAGACCGCTCACTTTCGAAGCGCCCACGGCGAGACCAGTGCTGGTCACACTGAGTCCCGGTCCCACCGCACCGATTATGAGACAGATCACTGCGCCGAGGGCGATACCCATGACGCCACCGACGATGCCGATGCCCAACGTTTCGGCCATGATCTGACGGACCACGCGACCCCGCGACCAACCAATCGCTCGTAGCGACCCAATCTCACGTACGCGCTTCGAGACGCTCGAAAGCGTGAGGAGGCCCGCGATGAGGAACGCGGCCAGTAGAACCACCAAGGCCAGTGCCCCACCTAGGTCGTTGGCGAGCTTGCGAGCGTTCGAGAGGCTCCCCGTCACCTGATCGGCCAACGATGCCGACGTGAGCACCGTCGCACCGGGGAGCGCTTTCTTGATGGCTTGGGCGACACCCTTGACATCCTTCGCGTTGGCGACCGATACGAGAACCTCATTGATGCGATTGGTGTTCGTCGACAACGTCTGCAGGTTGGAGATACTGAAATAGAGGTCCGACACGTCGCCGGTCAACGTGGGATTGACCAGACCGACGATCTTGTAACCGACTTTGTTGATCGTGAGCGTGTCGTCGACCTTCAGTCCCTTTTGCGACGCGTAGGCGGTCGTGACCAGGACCTCGGTCTTGGCGACCGATGGTGTCGTCGAGAGCCACGTACCCTTCACCAATTGCGCCTTGGTGACGAGTCCCGAAGTCGTGTTCGCGGGATTCACACCGGCCACGGTGTACGTCGAAGTGCTCGTGTTCGTTGTCGGTGGATTAAGGACCTGATTGACCGTCTGCTCGGGGATGACCACGTTCTGCTCGTAGGCCTTTTGGGCGGGCGAGAGGCACTTGGCAAACGCGCTACTCGAACCGGTGCGGAATCGGAATCCCCCACCGCCGCCGCCAAATCCACCACCGCCAGGCGATCCTCCCGTTCCGGATCCCGGAATCGTCGTAGTGGTCGAGCCCAATTGCTTGGTGATAAGTGCCTGAATGCACGTGCGTTCCGTCGCTTGCTCGGCGGCCGTGAGAACCGGTGGCTTGACGGTTGTCGAGATCGTCTGACCGCCGGTCTTGATCGAAGCGGTGATCTTGGGAACGGTGCCGCTCTCGTGAAGGGCGTCGAGAGATAAGGCCCCGACGGCGCTCTTCACACCTTTAACGTTCGCGACCGTACTCACCGCGTTCGAGGGAAAGGTAATCAACGTACCGGGAACAAAGAAATCGTGCGTGAACTTGGTACCCGCCGGTCCGAGTTTCGCCAAGTCGGTGATCACCGAGGAGTTCGCCGAAGCGAGCGCCGCCGCATCAGAAGTATTGAGTGAGGACCCGGTGCCCCCGGCGAAGAATCCGCCTCCTCCTCCACCGCCGCCGCCCCCGCCGAATCGGTTGGCGGGAGTCGTAGTGGTCGTCGTTGCGGTGGAGAGCGTGGGCGCGACAGTTCGCGTCACGATGATGTCGGTACCCACGGCATTCAGTGGCGAAAGGGCCTTATTCTGAGCGTCGCTCAGTCCCTGTGACACGCCGATGATTCCCATCACTAAGCCGACGCCGGCCGCCAGGCCGATCGCGGTGACGACCGTTCGACCGAGTCGTCGACGTAACTCATTCCATGCGTAACCGAGAGAGAACACGGAAGCCTTCCAAAGATGACAGTGGTCGACAAATTGACCACAACGCGAAGAGTAATCAATCTCGCGGAGACTCGAGGACGAAAATTGGCGCGATAGCTTCATTATTATGAAGGCTTTATCGACGCCTTACACTGCG
>CALGFJ010000097.1 GCA_937881055.1 uncultured Acidimicrobiaceae bacterium
GAAAGGGCGATCGGTCGTCCAATCACGATGACGCCGATCGATTCCTCTTCGACGAGATCGCGCAGGCGAGCAATGGTCTGGTCGTCGCGCGCGATGGCCGGTCGAGGGAACGCCATCGTCTGGTCCGAATTGGTGACGGCGATGCCGCAGCGCTTGGTGCCGGGGTCGATTCCGAGGACTCGTGCCATCGAGAGCTACAGCGCCGCCGCCGCGCTCAAGACCGCGTCGATCCCCTTCGGGTCGCGACCGCCCGCCAACGCCAACCGGGGCGAGCCACCACCACCGCCGCCCACCAACGCCGCCAACTGTTTGACGCTGGCGGTGGCGTCCAGAGATTCGTCGCTCGCCACGGCGATCGACACCTTGTCGTCGTACGCACCGACCAAGACCACCACGCGCCGTCCGCGACGTTGGAGGTCTGACGCGAGGCTCCGCAACTGTTCGCCGGAAAAGCCGTCGACCCGCGCCACCAGGACATCGGCCGAGGCTTGCGCGTGCAACTCTTCGGCGAAGCGTGACAGTTGCGCCTGTCGCAGTGACGACAGCTCTTTCTCGAAGTCCCGCTGTCGTTCCATGATGCGTTCCAGTGCCGGTACCACGTCGTCCACCGAGGTCTTCAGTATCGACGCCACCGAAGTGAGCGCGGTCTCCATGTCGCGACTTCGTTGGTGGGCACCCATGGCGCTCACCCCTTCGATCCGTCGCGTATTCGAACCGATCGACGACTCACTCACGATCTGAATCTGGCCGATGTCGCCGAGACGATCGACGTGCGTGCCGCCGCAGAACTCGAGGCTGTGCGCGCCGGCGCGAACCACGCGCACTCGATCCCCGTACTTGTCGCCGAAAAAGGCGATCGCCCCCATTGTCTCGGCGTCCTTCTTCGTCGTTTGGATCGTACTGACCACTTCATTGGCGACGACGTCGGAGTTCACGAGTGACAAGATCTTGGCCGTCTCCTCGGGCGAGACGCCACCGCCGTGGGAGAAGTCGAAGCGAAAGCGGTCGGGCCCGACGAAGGAACCCTGCTGGCGCACGTGGTCACCCAGAACGGTACGAAGCCCGGCGTGCAGAAGGTGCGTCGACGTGTGATTTCGACGCGTGGCTTCGCGCCGCTCGGGATCGATCGTGGCGATCGCCACCTGTCCGGGCAGCATCTCACCGGTGAGGAGACCTCGGTGAGCGAAGAGGCCGCCGGCGACGTTCTGCACGTCGAGGACCTTGAAACTACCGGTCTCGGTCACGATCATCCCGGTGTCGGCCACCTGGCCCCCGGACTCGGCGTAAAAGGGTGTCGAATCGAGGAAGAGTTCGCCGACGCCGTCGTGACCGACGAGCGACGCCAAGACTTCCGTCTCGACGCTGTATCGCGTGACGTCGCGTCCGACGAATTCCGTCGTGCCGTGGTCTTCGATGAGGTCGCGGTACTGCGCGTCGTCGGCCAGATTCAGCGATTTGGCCTTGGACCGTGCGCGATCGCGCTGCGCGCTCATCGCCGCGTCGAAGGCGCCTCGATCGACGCTCAACCCCGATTCCGAGACGATCTCGTCCGTCAGTTCAATGGGGAATCCGTGCGTGTCGTGCAGCTTGAATGCGACGTCGCCCGGGAATACCGTGGCGCCGCTCGTCACGACGTCACGCTGCGCCTCTTCGAGCAACGAGAGACCGGTCTTGAGGGTGCGCGCGAAACCCGCTTCCTCACGTTCCAAGACCTCGACGATGAGGTCTCGATCCTTGACCAGGACGGGATAGGCGACGCCCATCTTTTCGATGGTCGCGTCGACCAGCGACGTCGTCAGGGCGCGTTCGGATCCGGCGCGGCGCGCCGCGAGGATCGCGCGACGGATGATACGACGCAACACGTAGCCCCGTCCCTCGTTCGACGGCAGTACGCCGTCGGCGACCAGCATGGTCATGGCGCGACCGTGTTCGGCGATGCGTCGAATCGCGACGTCGGTCGATTCGTCGGCGCCGTAGCGCACGTCGATGGCCCGCGACGCGGTGTCGAGCAGCGGCGCGAAGAGGTCCGTCGCGAACACCGAATCAAGACCGTTGAGGATCGACAGGACTCGTTCGAATCCGGCGCCGGTGTCGATGTTCTTCTTCGGGAGTTCGGTGAGTGTTCCGTCGGCGCTGCGGTCGTACTGCGTGAAGACCAGGTTCCAGAATTCGACGAACCGATCCTCGGCGCCGCTCTCTGGTCCGCCGCCCGCGCCGAACTGTGCACCCTTGTCGAAGAAGATCTCCGAACTCGGGCCGCACGGCCCCGTTGGACCCATCTCCCAGAAATTGTCCTCGCCCATGCGCTGGATGCGACTCGCCGGTACGCCGATGAGGTCGCGCCAGAGCTCTTCGGCTTGGTCGTCCGAGGTGTGCACCGTGATCCACAGGCGTTCGGGGTCGAGACCGAAACCCTCGGTGATCAGGCCCCACGCGAAGCGGATGGCGCCCTCTTTGAAGTAGTCGCCGAAGGAGAAGTTCCCCATCATCTCGAAGAACGTCAGGTGGCGTTGCGTTGTGCCGATGATGTCGATGTCGAGCGCCCGGAAACATTTCTGCACCGAGACCGCGCGCGGATAGGGTGCCGGTTCCTCCTCGGTGAAGTACGGCTTGAAGGGAACCATCCCGGCGACCGTGAAGAGCAGGCTCGGGTCGTAAGGAATCAGGCTCGCCGACGGCACGACCGTGTGGCCGTTATCAGCGAAGTAATCCAAGAAAATTGAACGAAGTTGCGCGGCCTCCACGGGCTTCACTCTACCGGGGACCCTGAATTGCCCTCGTCCTCCCAGTGGACCATGGCGCGCCACTGTTCGACCAGCGCCTTTTCGCGTCCGTACTCGCTGGGGTCGAAGTAGTGCTCCCCGACCAACGCGTCGGGGAGATACTGCTGTGACACCCAGCCGCGTTCGAAGTCGTGCGGATACTGGTAGTCCGTCCCGAAACCCTGCTCGGACGCCCCGCGGTAGTTCGATCCGCGAAGATGGTCCGGGACTTCCACCACGCCACCTTCTTGCACGGCGCGCGTCACCGCGCCCAGTGCGCGCGTGACGGAGTTGCTCTTGGGCATGAGGGCCAGAGTGATCGTGGCGTGAGCGAGCGTCAATCGACCCTCGGGCAGTCCGATGAACTCCACCGTTCGCGCGGCGGCGTCGGCGAGGACCAGACCCATCGGATCGGCGAGACCGATGTCCTCACTCGCCAGAATCACGAGACGCCGCGCGAGGAACCGCGGACTCTCGCCGCTTTCGAGCATCGTGACGAGCCAGTACAGCGCGCCGTCGGGGTCCGATCCGCGCACCGACTTGATGAATGCGCTGATCTGGTCGAAGTGAGTGTCGCGCGACTGGTGGTAGAGACGACCGTCGCGCGCCCGCGCGACGTGCTCGACCTCGACCACGTCGGATTCGGAATCCGACGCTCGCGCCAACACGATCGCGGTGTCCAGGGTGGTGAGCGCGACACGCGCGTCGCCGTCACTCGCCGTCGTGATCGCCTCGAGCGCCTCGTCGGTGATCGCGCTCTCGCGCAGGGCCACGCCGCGACGCACGAGCACTTCGAGGTCCTCACCCGACAACGGATGCAAACGCCACAGCGTCGCGCGACTCATCAGCGCGGCGTTCACCTCGAAGTACGGATTCTCCGTCGTGGCGCCAATCAACACGACCTGGCCGGTCTCGGTCGCCGGCAACAACAGGTCCTGTTGGGACTTGTTGAACCGGTGCACTTCATCGATGAAGAGCACCGTTCGTTGGCTGTGCTCGCCCAGGCGTTCACGCGCACGCACGAGAGCTTCGCGCACGTCCTTCACACCGCTCGTGACCGCCGAGAGGCTCTCGGTCGCGTAGCCGGCGGAGTTCGCGAGGATTCGTGCGAGCGTCGTCTTGCCGGTACCCGCCGGTCCCCACAGGATCATCGACGTCAGCTCGCCTGCCTCCACGAATCGCCGCAGTGGCCCGTTCGCCCCGACGAGGTGCGATTGACCGACGAGTTCATCCAGGGTTCGCGGACGAAGTAGGTCCGCCAGTGGCGCGACCTGTTTCAGGCGCTGAGCGACGGCGTCGTCAAAGAGCGACGTAACTCACGATCCCTTCGGTGCGACGGTGATGCGAAGTTCGCGCATCACCTTGGGCGCCACGCTCTTGGGCGCCCCGGTCATCAGGTCGGCACCGGACTGCGTCTTGGGGTACGCGATGACTTCACGGATGTTCTCTTCACCCGCGAAGATCGCCACCAGCCGGTCGATGCCGAAGGCGAAGCCGGCGTGCGGCGGCGCCCCGTACTTGAAAGCGCCGAGGAGGAACCCGAAGCGACTCTCGGCCTCCTCTTCGGAGATCCCCAACGCCCGAAATACCCGCGACTGAATGTCCGCGCGATGTATTCTCACCGAACCGCTGCCGAGTTCCCAGCCGTTCAACACGAGGTCGTAGGCCCGAGAACGCACCTTCAGCGGGTCGGTGTCGATCAGATCCATGTCGTCCGGGTGCGGCATCGTGAAGGGATGGTGCGCCGCTTGAAGATTGCCGTTCTCGTCGACGCCCTCGAACAGTGGAAACTCGGTCACCCACACGTATCTATGCGGCCCCTCGCCGACCGGCGGTGATCCGAGGGCCGAGCGGACCGCGCCGAGGACGTGACAGGCCCCGGTGTACTCGTCGGCCACACAGAAGACGATGTCGCCGACCTGGGCTCCGTCAACAGAGGCGATGGCCGCGCGTTCGGTCTCGTTGAGGAATTTGGCCAATGGCGAGTCCAGTCCTTCATCGGTGATGCGGAACCACGCCAGACCCTTCGCGCCGAGGCCCTTGGCGTAGTCGGTCAACTCGTCGAGTCGCGCCCGCGAGAAACTCGCCCCGCCGCTCACGCGCAGCGCCTTCACGGTCGGCGCCGAGAACGCCTTCACCTCCGTGGCGGCGAAGACATCGGAGAGATCGTGTAACAGCATCTCGAATCGCAGGTCGGGCTTATCGGTGCCGTAGCGATCGAGGGCTTCGGCCCACGTCATCGACGGGATCTCTTCGGGGCGCACCCCGGTCGCGGCCTCGGCGGCGTCCAACACGGCGACCGAGACGAAGCCGAGCACGTCGTCTTGATCCACGAAACTCGCCTCGATGTCCAACTGGGAGAACTCGAACTGTCGGTCGGCGCGCAGGTCTTCGTCGCGCATGCAGCGCGCGATCTGGTAGTAGCGATCGAATCCCCCGACCATCAGAAGCTGCTTCGCGATCTGGGGACTCTGCGGCAGGACGTAGAACTCGCCGGGCTGAAGTCTCGACGGGACGACGAACTCACGCGAACCCTCCGGCGTGGGCGCCCACAGCAACGGCGTCTCAACCTCGCAGAATCCCTGGGCGTCCATCGCGCGGCGTAGGGCTCCGTTGACGACCGCGCGAAGCCGGAGGTTGCGTTGCATGTGGTCGCGGCGCAGGTCGAGGTAGCGATACTTGAGACGTACTTGCTCATCGATGTCGACGCGGTCGTCGAGTTGGAACGGTGGCGGCTCCGCCGACGCCAGTACCTCGACCACGCAGTCGGTCAGTTCGACCGACCCCGTCGCCAGTTTGTCGTTGACGGTGCCCTCCGGGCGGCGCGTGACGGTGCCGCTCACCCGAACGACGTACTCGCTTCGAACGTCGACCGAGCCATCGACGACGGCTTGGATGATGCCCGAGTGGTCCCGGACGTCGAGAAACGCCAGGTGTTCGCCGTGTTCTCGGCGCTTGGCGACCCATCCGCAGACGCTTACCTGCCGTCCGACATCGCTTTCTCCCAGTGACGCGCACAACAAGTCGCGCATGCTGGTGGATTCCAGGTTCTTCGACATCATCAGCTCTTCGTCAGTAGTTCGGCGACCGCGAACGCGACGTCGCCACGGGCAACTCGGCGCTGCGTCTGCTCGAAGTCGTCGCTTCGCAGGTCCCTAATCGTAACCTCGCCGGCCGCGAACTCCTGGGGGCCGACGAGCAGCGCCAGACGCGCACCCGATTTGTCGGCCACTTTCATTTGGGACTTCATCGAGCGATTGTCATACGCGCGAGCCGTCGCGATGCCGGCCGCGCGTAACTCATCTACCAAGACCGTGGCGACGTCGTGGGTGGTCGTATCGATGACGAAGACCTCCAGCGAACGCTCGACCAGATTGCGCGGCTCGACACCCTCGGCTTCGCGCGTCAGGAGAAGTCGTTCGATACCACTGCCGAAGCCGATGCCGCTCGTCGGCTTGCCACCGAGCTGCTCGGCGAGCTTGTCGTAGCGTCCTCCCCCGCCAATCGCGTTCTGGGCTCCGCCCAGGGCGTCGGCGACGAACTCAAACGTCGTGCGCGTGTAGTAGTCGAAACCTCGCACGAGGCGCGGGTCCAGCTGCGATTCGATATCGATTGAGGAGAGTCCCTTCACCACGCGCTCGAAGTGATCGCGACAGTCGTCACAGAGGTGGTCGATCAGCATCGGTCCTTCGGCGGTCACCGCGACGCACGCCGGGTCCTTGCAGTCCAGCACGCGCAACGGATTGACCGACCAGGTCGTGCGGTGCTCGTCGCAGAGCCGCTCGGCGTTCTTCTCCAGGTGCGCGCGGAGAAGTTCCACGTACGCCGCGCGACAGATGTCGTGACCCATCGAATTGATCAGCAGTCGGAACCTCGTGAGCCCGAGGGCGCGGTAGAACCGCTCGGCGAGCGCGATTACCTCGACGTCGACCGCGGGATCGTCGGTGCCGAGCACCTCGACGCCGAGTTGGTGGTGCTGGCGATAGCGTCCCGCTTGCGGTCGTTCGTAGCGAAACGCCGGGGTGACGTACCACGCCTTCCACGGCGTCGTGGGGTTGTGTTGGATGAACGCGCGCACGACGGGCGCGGTCCCTTCCGGACGCAGGGCGTAGACCCGCTCACCGCGGTCCGCGAAGACGTACATCTCCTTCTTGGCGACGTCGCTCTCTTCGCCGATGCCCCGGTTGAAGACGCCGACGTCTTCGAACATCGGCGTGATGACCAGTTCGAAGTCGTAGCGATAGGCGAACTGCGCGAAGGTCGCCACGACGCCTTCCCATTCGGCCGAGCGTGGCGCGAGTACGTCGTGGGTCCCGATCGGGGCTTGAAATGGTGTGACGGCGTCGCTCATGAATTCTTGTTCTGTCCCGGCAGTTGACGGAAGGCGTCGAACACGCCGTCCACGCCCTTCAGCGCCGCCAACAGGCTACTGAGATGCGTCGGGTCCGCCAGCTCCACGTCGAAGACCATGCGCACGATCCTCGAGCCCGACGTCGAGGTCGAGCTCGAGATGATGCTGAGGTGATATTCGGCGACGACCTTGGAGACGTCCAAGAGCAGTCGCGACCGATCGAAGGCCATTACCTCGAGGACCGCGCGGTACTGACCACTCACCGACCCGTCCCATTCGACGTCGATGATGCGCTCGCCCAAGCGCTGGGCCAGCGCGACCGCGTTCGAGCAGTCGTCGCGGTGCACCGAGACGCCCCGACCCTGCGTGATGAAGCCCATGATGCTGTCGCCCGGCACCGGCGAGCAGCAGCGCGCCAGGTGGATCATCACGTCATCGAGTCCTTCGACGTAGACGCCGGCCGTGCGCCGCGTCGTGCGACTCGTGCGCGGCATGCGCGTGACCGTCGTCGGCATCTGTTCGGTTTCGCCGCCACCGCGAAGTTCGCGGTCCAGTCGTTGGACGACGGCGAGGGCCGAGATCTGTCCGCTGTCGATCGCCATGAAGAGCGCGTCGATGTCCTCTAGGTTCATCGCCGTGATGACGGCGTCCAGAGCACTGGACGAGAGCGACGTCGCGATCGGCAGTCCCTCACGGCGCAGCGCCTTCGTGAGCTCCTCGCGACCGCCCTCGATCGCGTCGTCTCGGCGCTCGCGCTGGAACCACTGACGGATCTTCGATTTGGCGCGCGAGGACTGGGCGATCGCGAGCCAGTCGCGCGAAGGACCGGCACCTTCACTCTTGCTCGTCACGATCTCGACGACGTCGGCCGAGCGCAGGACCGTGTCGAGCGGCACCAGGCGTCCGTTCACCTTGGCTCCCACGCAGTGGTGACCGACCTCGGTGTGGACGGCGTAGGCGAAGTCGATGGTCGTCGCTCCCTCGACGAGCGCGATCACGCGCCCCTTGGGCGTGAAGACGTAGACCTCGTCTTGGCCGAGGTCGAGCTTCAACGCCTCGAGGAAGGCGATGGGGTCGTTCTCCTCCTCTTCGACGTCGGCGAGGCGCTGCATCCAGGCGACCTCCTTGTTCGAGGCGCCCTCCTTGTAGCCCCAGTGCGCGGCGACCCCGAACTCGGCGCGCCGGTGCATCTCGAAGGTCCGGATCTGAACCTCGACGGACTTGCCCCGTGGACCGATCACGGTCGTGTGCAGCGACTGGTACAGGTTGAACTTGGGCGAGTTGATGTAGTCCTTGAAGCGTCCGGGGATCGGGGACCAGAGGGCGTGGATGGCGCCGATCACGGCCCAGCAGTCACGGTCCTCGTCCACGATGACGCGAAGCCCCACGAGGTCGAAGATGTCGTCGAACTCCTTGCCGCCGATGACCATCTTCTCGTAGATGCTCCAGAGGTGCTTCGGCCGGCCGCGCACTTCGGCCTTGATGCCGAACTCGTCGAGCTTGCCCGACAGCGTCGCCATCACCTCACCGAGGTAGTCCTCGCGTTCGGGCTGGCGCGCCGCGACCATCTGTTCGATCTCGGCGTAGCGCTTCGGGTGCAACGTCGCGAAACTCAGGTCTTCGAGCTGCCACTTGACCTGCTGGACGCCGAGACGGTGCGCCAGCGGCGCGTAGACGTCGAGGGTCTCTTGGGCGATGGCGCGCTGGCGGGCCATGGGCATGACCGAGATCGTGCGCATGTTGTGCAAGCGGTCGGCGAGCTTGATGAGCAAGACTCGCCAGTCCTGGGCCATGGCGATGAACATCTTGCGGATGGTGGCGGCCTGCTGCTCCTCTTTGGTGTCGAACTCCAGTCGATCGAGCTTCGTCACGCCGTCGACGACGGCGGCGACCTGATCCCCGAACTCTTCGGCCAACCACTCCTTCGTGATGCCGGTGTCCTCGACGGCGTCATGCAGCAACGCGGCGGTGATCGTGGCCTCGTCCAACCCCAGGTCGGCCGCGATGTCGGCGACGGCGATGGGGTGGGTGACGTAGGGTTCGCCGGTTCGGCGTAGCTGGCCCTCGTGGGCCTTGATGGCGACCGCGCCGGCGCGCCGGATGATTTCGACGTCGCCGTCGGCGTGGTGCTCGAGAAAACGGCCGATGAGGCGCTCTATCGACCCGGTCAGGGCGGGGTCCGCTGCGGAGCGAGAAGTGAGACTGACCATGGAGTCAGCCTAATGGCGCACTATCGCCGTTTTTGTTTGCGCGCGCGAGCCTGGATCGTGCCGCGTGACAGCGTGCCCGGGGCCGTTCGCGTGATCGTGCCGGTCGTCGCCGAAGAGCGTGCTTGACGATGGACGCCGTCACCCGCGAGCAGCGCCGCGGCGGCCGGCGACAACACGCGCTGGTCACCACGAAGTCGCGCGCGCTCGGCCATCTCGCGAAAGCGTGGCTCGCGTTCCTTCATCCACGCGAGCAACGGGCTCGCGATGAAGATCGAGGAGTAGGCCCCGCTCATCAGTCCGACGAAGAGTGCGAGGCCGTAGTTCTGCAGCGTGGTCGCACCGAGCAGGTCGGCACCCACGAGGAGCACCGCCAGGACCGGCAGAATCGCCACCAAGGATGTGTTGATCGAGCGCGCCAGTGTCTGGTTCATCGAGAGGTTCACCATCTCGCCGTAGCTGAGGTCGCCGCTCTTCAAGATGCCCCCGGCGTTGTCGCGCACCCGGTCGAAGACGACCACGGTGTCATAGAGCGAGTACCCGAGGATGGTGAGGATCGCGATGACGGTGTCCGGGGTGATCTGGAAGCCGAAGAGCGAGTACACGCCGACCGTGACGAGCAGGTCGTGCACCATGGCGATGAAGGCCGCGACCGCCATCTTGGGCTCGAAACGGATGCTGATGTACGCGACCACCGCGATGAAGAAGACGATCAAGGCTTCGAGCGCGCGGTGCGTGATCTGAGCGCCCCAGGTCGGTCCGACGCTGCTCGTCGAGACCTGGTTATGGTTCACGCCAGCCGCACTGGCCATCGCGTTCGAGACCTTGTTCGTGAGGGCGGTCTGGGCTTGGTTACCAAGTCCCTTGATGTCGGCGCTGACTTCGTAGGTCGAGGATCCCAACTTCACCACCGTCGGATTCGATAGACCGGCATTTTTCACTGCACTGGTCATCGCCGAGATCGACGAGTGGGGCGCGAGGACCTCCCACGAACTGCCGCCCTTGAAGTCGATGCCGAGGTTGAAGCCGCGGATCCCGAGCGACGCGAGCCCGAGCACGATGATGACCATCGAGATCGTGAACCACGTACGCTTTCGACCGACGAAGTCGACCGTGGTGCGGCCCTGATAGATCCGTCCGAGACGTCCGGGGGTCTTCTCTTCGGTGATCACGTCGTCACTCATGGGCGCTCACCCCCGGCGTCAGGCCGGCCGCCATGGACAGCACCGACGTGCTCTCAGTCGTGCGCCGGCCGAGCAGGATCACCAAGGGCCTCGTGAAGTACCAGGTGATGAAGACGTCCATCAGCGTGGACAGCCCCAGGAAGAACGCGAAGCCTCGCACGTCGCCCACGGCGATGAGGTACAGCAAGATGGCGGCGAGCAGGCTGACCGTGTCAGCGGCCAAGACGGTGCGCCACGCCGAGCGAAAACCTCGATCGACCGAGGTGCGAATCGAGCGCCCTGCTCGGGCCTCGTCTTTCAATCGTTCGAAATACACGATGTAACTGTCGACCGTGATGCCGATCGAGACAATGATGCCCGTGATGCCGGCCAGGTCGAAACTGGGCGCCAACGAGGTGTGACCCAATGCGGAGATGATCGCCCACAACAGCGCCGCGGTCGTCGCGAGTCCGACCACGATGACGAGGCCGAGCGCTCGGTAGTAGAGAATCGTGTAGAGCAACACCAACGCCAGTCCGACGAGTCCGGCGCCGAGACCGGCGACCAGTGCGCTGTGCCCCAGGGTCGGCGAGACGATTACCGTATCGAGCGGATTGAGTCGCACCGGGAGCGCGCCGAACTCCATGGCGATCGCCAGGTTCTTGGCGCTCTGCTCGGTGAAGGAACCGGAGATCTGACCAGATCCAGCGAAACTCGTGAAGGTCGCCTGCGTCGGCTGGATCAACGGCGCCGATTGGATGACGCCGTCGAGCTCGATTGCGAGCGCCTGGTGGAAGTTCTGCTTCGCCACGGCGTCCCACTCGGGGCTGCCCACCTTGGTCAGGGTGTAGTTCACGACCCACGCGCCGAGGGTGTCCTGCTGGGCGATGGCCTTGCCGATGGACTGTCCGGTGAGTTCTGAGTGTCCGAGCAGATAACGCGTCCCAGCGGCTCCGAGGAGCGGGAGGATGACGTTCTCCGTGGGAAGGTCGCTATTGGGCTTGGTCGTCTTGATTCCGGTGTACGCCGTGTCGATGGCGGGGGTGTTGCTGCTAAAACCGTTGGGCGTGTTGTTCGGC
Source organism: uncultured Acidimicrobiaceae bacterium (assembly GCA_937881055.1). GTDB lineage: Bacteria > Actinomycetota > Acidimicrobiia > Acidimicrobiales > RAAP-2 > RAAP-2. Next base: position 11,563 of record CALGFJ010000097.1, read on the forward strand.
GTGACGCCGAGGTTGGCCTCAGTCCAGAGATAGTTACTGGCGCAGGCCGGCACCGAACCGGGATAGGTCTTGGCCTTCTTCGTGGGCTCCGCGACTTGACAGAGCACCGGGCGAAAGAGCAGCTGGGCCGTTTCACCGACCAGTTTGAGGATGCGACGAGCATCGGTGACGCCGGGAACACTGACGACGACGTTCTTGCCCTGCAGGTTGACGGTGGCGCCGGAGACGCCGAGCCCGTTGACGCGGTTGCCCAAGATCGTGATGACCTCTTGCATGTCCGCGTTCGAAGCGGGCGTCGCCGGTTTGTAGACGACCGAGAGACCACCGGCCAAGTCCAGGCCTAGTTTCGGGCCCCACCCCAGTGACAGCGTCGCCACCAGTGAACCGAACGCGATTGCGATCGTGAGGATGAGGCTGACGATCATCGATCGTCGAGAACCGACCTGCTGAGCCATTACTTCTGGTCGCCTTCTTCGTGATGTTCATCGTCGGCCGATTCGGGCACCGCGGCCGGCGGATCGTACTTTCGCGCGATGGCTGTCGAGACGAAGTCCAGTTCGACGCCGCTGGACCCTCGCAGGGTGATCAGGCCGTCTTCCATCTTCACGACGGTGCCGACAAAGCCGCCAATCGTCTGGGCGCGCTCGCCCATTTCAACCTTGCGGTTGGTCAAACGGGCGGCCTTCTGCTTCTGGGAGCGGGGGCGAATGTAGAAGAAATAGAGGGATCCGAAGACCACCACGTAGACCAGGATCAAAATGGGGCTGATTGACGAGGTCGACTTCTTGGTTGTCGCCAACAACAACTGAACCGCGAACAACATAGGTAATTCCTCCGTATATAGACAAAGAAACCCTAGTCGTTCTAAGGCATTGCGTTAGACCAGCCCACCGCCGCGGGGCGCAATTCCCAGATGGTGGTAGGCCCGCTCGGTCGCGACACGCCCGCGAGGCGTTCGGATCAGCAGACCGTCGCGAAGGAGGAACGGCTCGTAGGCGTCTTCGATCGTCGAGGGCTCCTCACCGCAGGCGTGGGCCAGGGTCGTGAGTCCGACCGGTTGATTGGCGAACTGCTGACAGAGCAGTCCCAGGATGCGCCGGTCGATCTTGTCGAGACCGAACTCATCGACCCCGAAGAGCGCGAGTCCCTCGACGGCCACGTCGTCGTCCACGACGTCGAAACCCTGGACCGCGGCGAAGTCGCGAACTCGTCGCAGCAGACGATTCGCGATGCGCGGCGTGCCGCGGCTGCGCCCGGCGATGATCCCGGCCGCGTCGCCCTTCAGCGTCACGTCCAAGAGAGTGGCCGAACGACTGACGATCACCGTCAGGTCCTGGGGATCGTAGAGATCGAGTTGCCCGACGAACCCGAAACGGTCGCGTAACGGCGCAGCGACGAGGCCCGTTCGCGTCGTCGCGCCGACGAGCGTGAAATTCGGCAGGTCGAGTCGGATCGCGCGCGCCGACGGGCCGCGACCGATCATGACGTCGAGACGTCGGTCCTCCATCGCCGGATAGAGAATCTCCTCCACCCCGCGCGACAGTCGATGAATCTCGTCGACGAAGAGGACGTCGCCGTCTTGTAAGTCGGTGAGCAACGCCGCTAAGTCACCGGGGCGCGAGAGCACCGGACCGGAGGTGATGCGAAGGCCAGCCCCCATTTCGGCGGCCACGATACTGGCGAGCGACGTCTTGCCGAGGCCCGGGGGTCCCGCGAACAAGAGATGGTCGGCGGTCTGATTGCGCGCCCTCGCCGATCCCAAGACGATCTCCAAATGACGCACCAACTCGCGCTGACCCACGAACTCGGCCAGCGTGCTCGGTCGCAGTGACACCTCGGCGCGCCGGTCCTGTTCGTCGGCGATCGGCGCCACGACGTTGCGGGTCAGTTGTTCGACGTCGATCTCGTGGCGACTCATTGGCGCCTCAAGAGCTGCAACGCCTGACGCAGCGCGGCGCCCTCGTCGTCCGAGAGCGTCGTGCCACTCAACGCCTGACGAACCTCTTGCGTGCTGTAGCC
>CALGFJ010000098.1 GCA_937881055.1 uncultured Acidimicrobiaceae bacterium
ACGTGCACTACCGCGTCAGCTTTTACGGCGGGCACGAGCGTGCGCTCGCCGCGCGCGGGGCCGACGTCCAGCACGTGCCGTCCTTCTTCCGCCATTACGGACTCCTCATTCAGCACTTGAAGCCGCGGGTGATGATGGCACCGGTGTCGATGCCCGACGAGGAGGGTCGCGTGAGCCTCTCGCTCCACAACGGCGCCTCGCTGGAGGAAATGGTCCGAGCGGGGCGCGACCCCGACCGACTGCTCATCGTGGAGGCCTCTCCGCACTTCCCACGGACGCGCGCGCTGGCCGGTCACGAGAATCACCTCAGCCTCGAAGACGTCGACGTCATCGTGTACACCGACGAAGAGCCCACGACGTTCGCGAACGATCCCGGTTCACCGGAGGACTTGAAGATCGCCGAGTTCGCGGCCGACCACATTCTCGACGGGGCGACGCTGCAAACGGGAATCGGTGCCGTGCCGAACCTCGTGGCGCGAATGCTGGCCCAGGGCGACGGCGGTGAGTACGGCGTGCACTCCGAGATGTTCACCGACGGACTGTTTGAGCTCATGGCGTGCGGCAAGGCGACGAACACGAAGAAGACCATCAACCGGGGGACCGCGGTGATCACCTTCGCCGCGGGAACGCGAGCGATGTACGACTTCATGGACGACAACCCCGACATCGGCGTCGCCCCGGTCTTCTATACGAACGATCCGCACGTCGTCGCCCAGAACCACCGGATGGTGTCGATCAACTCCGCGCTCGAGGTCGACCTGCAGGGCCAGATAATCGCCGACACGATCGGGGCTCGTCAGTTCTCGGGCGTCGGAGGTCACATGGACTTCACCGAAGGCACCAGCCTGTCGCTCGAACACGTCTCGCTCATCTGTCTCCAATCGACCGCGACGGTCGACGGCGTCGTGAAGAGCCGTATCATTGGAGACATGACCCCGCATTCGACAGTGACTTCGCCACGCCAGTTGGCCGGGGTCATCGTCACCGAGTACGGATCGGCCGACCTGCGCGGACTGACGGTGAAGGAGCGTTCCGTCGCCCTCACGAAGATCGCCCACCCGCAGTTTCGAGACGAACTCACTGCAGCGGCTGAGTTGCTAGGGCGCTAAATGCTCATAGTTCGAGATTTAGGCATAGAGATCGGCGCTCGGCGTATCCTCAACCCCGTATCGTTCACGGTCGGCAACGCGGAGAAGGTGGGCATCGTCGGACGAAACGGCGCCGGCAAGTCGACGTTGATGTCGATCTTGCTCGGAGAACACCCCGAGCACCTGCGCATCGAAGGATCGGTCGCGCACCAGGGGACCATGAGCCACTTGCCCCAGGAGCCGGTGCCCGGGGGACTGGGCGTCGAACCGATCGGACTCTCCCACGTCCTGTCGGCACGCGGACTCGACCAACTCGACGCCGACATGCAACACGCGCGTCACGAACTGGCGGCCAACCCGACCGACCAGACGATCGAGCGCTTCACGCATCTCGAGGAGCAGTTCCGCGAACGCGGGGGCTACGAGGCGGAGTCCGAGGTGTCGCGACTCGCCGCCGGATTGGGACTGAAGGAGGACCTCCTCTTGGAGGACCTCGCTTCGCTGTCGGGTGGCCAGCGTCGCCGGGTGGACCTGATGCGCGTGCTCTACGAGGAACCCACGACGATGGTCCTCGACGAACCGACGAACCACCTCGACAAGGCGGCGAAGCGCTGGCTCTTCGAAGAGCTCGACCGCTTTCGCGGCACCGTGCTCGTCATCAGTCACGACCTGCCCCTACTGGACAAGTCGATCGACCGCGTGTTGGCGTTGCGCGAGGGGCAGCTGCGCGAGTACAAGGGCAACTACACGAAATTCCTGCAGCTCGAAGAGGAACGCCGCCTTAGTGAGGAGAAGTTGGCTTCGCACCAAGACGAGCAGATCGATCGGCTCTCGAAATTGGCCGATTCGATGCGCGGGCAGACCGAGAAGCGCGCGCGCCTCGCCAAGGTGCTCGACCGCAAAGTCGAGAAGTTGCAGGACAATCGCGTCGAAGTGACGAAGAAGGAACGCAAGGTCACGTTCAAGTTGCCGATCCCACCGCGAAGCGGTGACGTGCCGATGACGGTCGAACACGTCGCGGTCAGCTACGGCTCGCTGAAGGTCTTGAAGGACGTGAATTTCATCACGCGTCGGGGCGACCGCATCGTCATCGTCGGGCGAAACGGCGCCGGCAAGTCATCGATGCTGCGCTGTCTCGCGGGAACGCAAAAGGTCCAAAAGGGCGTCGTGAAATTCGGCGCGAACGTGACGGTCGGTTACTTCGCGCAGGAGAACGAGCAACTGGACTTCGAGAAGACGGTGTTGGGCAACCTGGAGAACGCCACGGTGGTCACCGAGGTGCAGCGTCGGTCCCTCCTCGGCGCGTTCGGCCTGAAGGGTTCGGCCGCCCACCAGATGCCCGCCACGCTCTCCGGTGGCGAGCGCGCCAAATTAGCCCTGGCGATCTTGGCGTCGTCGGACGCGAATCTCCTGTTACTCGACGAGCCGACCAACAACCTCGACCCCGCGAGCGTTCTCGCGCTCGGCGACATGATGCACAAGTGGAAGGGCACCATCGTCGCGGTGAGCCACGAACGAGGATTCGTCGAGACACTCGAACCGACGCACGCCGTCTTG
>CALGFJ010000099.1 GCA_937881055.1 uncultured Acidimicrobiaceae bacterium
TTCGATACTTGGTTGAAGCCGTCGTGTCGGCTTCGAATGAGGAGATTGTATGAAGGTACTGGTACTCGGCGGCGACGGATTCTGTGGCTGGCCCACAACGCTCCACCTTTCGGACAAGGGCTACGACGTCATCGTGGTCGACAACCTCAGTCGTCGTGAGATCGACCTCGAGCTCGAAGTCGAGTCGCTCACCCCGATCCGACCGATGGGCGAGCGTATTCGCACCTGGAAGGAGTTGACGGGCAAGGAGATCGGCTTCGTCAACCTCGACCTCGCCGAAGAGTACGAACGATTCCTCGGGTTGTTGCGCGACGAACGACCGGACGCGATAGTGCACTTCGGCGAGCAGCGTGCGGCGCCGTATTCGATGCGCAACGCCGCCGCGAAGCGCTACACCGTTGACAACAACGTGCGCGGCACGCACAACGTCCTCGTGGCGATCGTCGAAAGTGGCCTCGACATCGCGCTGGTCCACCTCGGAACCATGGGTGTCTACGGCTACGGATGGTCCGGTTCAGCACCGATTCCCGAGGGATACCTCACCGTGAAGGTGCCCACGCCCGACGGTGAGATCGAGCGTGAGATCCTCCACCCCGCCAATCCCGGCTCGGTGTATCACATGACCAAGACGCTGGACCAGTTGCTATTCGCGTTCTACGCCAAGAACGACCAACTGCGCATCACCGACCTCCACCAGGGCATCGTGTGGGGGACCCAGACGCCGCAGACGGCGCTCGACGAACGACTCATCAATCGCTTTGACTACGACGGCGACTACGGCACGGTCCTGAACCGCTTCTTGATGCAGGCCGCCATCGGCCACCCGTTGACCGTCCACGGCACGGGCGGACAGACCCGCGCGTTCATCCATATTCGCGACACGGTTCGCTGCATCCAGATCGCGCTAGAGAATCCGCCGGACCGAGGGGACCAGGTCAGTGTCTTCAACCAGGTGACCGAGACCTACCGCGTGATCGAGCTCGCGGAGCTCATCGCCAAGGAGACCGGAGTCGAGATCGCGCACCTACCGAATCCCCGACGCGAGGCGGTCGAAAACGATCTCAACGTCAGCCGCGAACGCTTCATCGCCCTGGGCCTTGATGCCACCACACTGACCGAGGGCCTACTCGAAGAGATTCGCGACGTCGCCAACAAGTACAGTTACCGCGCCGACACGACGAAGATCATTGCCCGCTCCGTGTGGAAGCAAGGCATGGAGACATCACCCGACTTGGTTAGTTGAACGTCATCACGTTTTCGCGCGTTCGAAGGGACTAGCCGATGACGACAATTTTCGAAGAGGAGATTCGCTCACAGGGCGACATCCTTCGCCGTCGCGCCGAACTCGGCGAGCAACAGACGCGCGACGCCGCTCTCTCGTGGCGAGACGTCGACTACGCACTGGTCGCCGCGCGCGGATCATCGGATAACGCCGCGGCGTTCTTTCAGTACCTCGCGGGTCGCGAACTCGGTCTCGTCGTCGCGTTGGCCACGCCGTCACTCTTCCAAGACGAGAGCTCGATGAAACTTGACGGCGCGGGCGTGGTGGCCATTTCGCAATCGGGCAAGTCGCCGGGCATGCTCGAAGTAATACGCACCGCGAAACTCCAGGGACGCCCGAATGTGATCTTCACGAATGACGCCAACTCCGCGTTAGCCCTCGAAGGTGATTCGGTCGTTGAACTCTTCGCTGGTCCCGAACGCGCCATCGCGTCAACCAAGACCTTCTCGACGAGTTGTCACGCGCTGGCGCAGTTCGTCTCGGCCCTGAGCGAGAAGGCGCTCCCGGGTCTCGAGTCACTTCCCGACGTCATCGACCGCACGGCCGATTGGGCACTTTCGAATGCCTTCCCGACGTCGCTGCTCAATGCACCTCGCGGACTCACCGTGGTCGGCCGTGGCATCGGTTACGCGGTGGCCGCCGAGATCGCTCTCAAGATTCGTGAGGTCACGGGCGTGCGGTGCGAGGCGTACTCGGCTCCTGACTATCTGCACGGCCCGATTGGTGCGGACGGTGACGGTGCGACGTTGCTCGTGGTGGTGACCGATGAAATGGAAGACGAGATCGCGGCCAGCCTCGTCGCACAGTGCACCGAGCGCGGCATGCGCACTGTTATTTTGCGCTCTGCCGAACACCCATCTCAGGCGAGCGACGCCGACATCATGCTGCCGGAAACGATGGACAATTGGTGTCTCGGACTTGCGTTGGTCGTGGTCGGACAGGTTATGTCGTTGCGTCTGGGCGAACTTCGCGGGCGTCCGATCGATACCGCCCCGGGACTTAACAAAGTCACACTCACCGCCTGACGGGCCAAGAAATTTAGCCATTTTTCTGGACTAGGTTCTCTGACAGGTGCATTCTGGAAGGGGAGCGATCAACATCGATTTCGTGATGTCGTCTCGTGCAGAGTTACCTCCGCGCGACGTGGTCACGGGTGTCGGTTCGGTCGAAATCACCAAAGTGAATCGAAACGATTCATCGACGATGGGTTCGATGAACGAGTGAACCTCCGGGTTCTTAGATAAGGAGTTGCAATATGAGAAGGAAGTCCAGGGTAGGTCTTCTCGCTTCAACGCTCGCGCTCGTGGCGAGCACGTGCGTCATGGGAATGCCGGCGATCGCCGGTGCATCCGGTCAAGTGCCACTGAACCTTGACAATGAGCAAGGTGAACTGTGGCCGTGTGCGTTCACCCCATTCAACGGATTCGACGCGATGTTCTCGGTCGGCACCATCTACGAGACACTCGACTTCGTGAACGCGCTGCAGAACTCCAAGGTCACGCCGTGGCTCGCGACCAGCTACGCGTGGAGCAACAGCAACAAGACGTTGACCTTCACCATTCGCTCCGGCGTGAAGTGGACGGACGGCACGCCATTCAGCGCCGCCGACGTCGCCTACACGTTCAACCTCTTGAAGAAGTACCCGGCGCTGGACCTCAACGCGGTCTGGTCGGTGCTTTCGAGTGTCAAGCAGAGTGGCGCCAATAAGGTCGTCTTCAACTTCTCGACGTCGGCCGTGCCCTACTTCTACTATGTCGCGGACCAGGTTCCGATCGTCCCCCAGCACATCTGGAGCAAGATCAAGAATCCCGTAACGGACCCCATCGCCAAGCCGGTCGGTACCGGCGGCTACGAGTTGTCCAGCTGCACGCCGCAGAACATCAAGTGGACCGCGAACCCTCACTACTGGCAGGCTGGCCTGCCCGTCGTGAAGACGCTGAACATGCCGGCATTCCTCTCCAACAACTCGGCCAACGAGTACCTGGCCCAAGGCTTTTCGGCCTACGGTGCGCAGTTCATCCCGAACATCAAGAGTTACTTCGTGGCCAAGAAGGCCGGCAACGGCTACTGGTTCCCGCCGGTCGCCAACGTGTCACTCTTCCCCAACTTGAAGAGCGGGCCCACGGCTGATGTGGCTGTACGTGAAGCGATTAGTTACGGCATCAACCGTGCCGCGATCTCCCAGAAGGGCGAGTACGGCTACGAGCCGCCGGCGAGCCAGACCGGTGTCGTCGCTCCGACCTTCAAGACGTGGAGCAGTTCTTCGGCGATGGCTCTCGCCGGCAACAGTTACAACCCCGCCAAGGCGAAGTCGGTCCTCGTGGCCGACGGCTACAAGATGGGCAGTGACGGTTTCTTCTCGAAGAACGGTAAGGAACTCGACCTGACGGTGGTGACCAACGGTGGTTACTCCGACTGGGTCGCCAGCATGCAGGTGGTGAGCCAAGAGCTCGCCAAGGTGGGCATCAAGGTCACCGTGAACGGCGCGGCGGCGTCGAACTTCACGACCGACGTCTTGAACGGGAACTTCCAGCTGGCCTACGACGTCGAGACCGGTGGACCATCACCCTTCTACGAGATGCGCCAGTGGCTGTACTCGAAGAACTCGGCCGCGATCGGCAAGCCCGCGCCCTCGAACTGGGAGCGTTTCTCGAGCCCGGCCGTGGACGCGCTGTTGAACCAGTACGGTTCGACCACGAGTGCGACAGCCCAGCACACGATCATCAACAAACTGCAGACGATCATGGTCCAGCAGTTGCCGGTGATCCCGGTACTGGAAGAGGTCGACTGGTTCCAGTACAACTCGAATGAGTACTCCGGATTCCCTTCGGCGACGAACCCCTACGCGCAGCCCGGTCTCTACAACGTGCCGGACTGGGGTGTTGTGGTACTGCACCTGAAGCCCAAAAAGTAATCAATTGTCGGTCTGAGTCGGGGAGATGAGGTTCCTAGCTCGCCGTCTGGGTTTTTTGCTCATTGCATTGTGGGCAGCCATGACGGTGAATTTCCTCATCCCCCGGCTCATGCCGGGCAACCCCGCCGAAGCGATGATGGGGCGCCTGCGCGGTCACATCAACCCGGCGTCATTGAAGGCCCTCGAAGTCGCCTTCGGCATCAATACTCACCAGAGCCTGATCTCGTCGTACTTCCAGTACCTCAACAACTGCGTCCACCTCAACTTCGGGATCTCGCTGTTGGATTTCCCCGAACCCGTCAGTCACGTCATCTCCCAGGCGCTGCCCTGGTCGCTCGGACTCGTCGGCGTCAGCACGATCCTCGGCTTTCTGATCGGTACCATGCTGGGCGCCGTCGCCGCGTGGCGACGAGGCGGCGCACTCGACAGCGTCCTGCCGCCGGTCTTCATCGTCATTTCGGCCTTTCCGTACTTCTTCCTCGGCCTGCTGTTTATCTGGTTCTTCGGTCTCACGTTGGGATGGTTCCCGATTCTCGGGGGCTATACCGAGACCGTGACGCCGTCGTTGACGTTCGGCTTCATCGGGAACATCCTCGATCACTCGATACTCCCGGCCTTCACGATCTTGATCACGTCGATCGGCGGTTGGATCCTCACGATGCGCAACAACATGATCACGGTGGTGGCCGAGGACTACGTGAAGATGGGTCGAGCCAAGGGCCTCAAGCCCCGTCGCATCCTGTGGCAGTACGCGGGACGCAACGCACTCTTGCCGAACCTCACCGGTTTCGCCATGTCACTCGGCTTCGTGATCTCCGGCGCGATCCTCGTCGAGTACGTGTTCAACTATCCGGGGTTGGGATTTTTGTTGCTGCAAGCCGTGGAGAATGAGGATTACCCACTGATGCAGGCGCTCTTCTTGCTCATCACGGTGGCGGTCCTCGTCGCGATCTTCATCGCCGACATCGCCACGGCGCTCTTGGACCCGAGAACGAGGACCACGTCGTGAGAGCGCTTCGTCTCCTCGGGAACTTGGCCGGTCGGTCCTTTCGTTTCATGCGACGCGACAAGAAGGCCGCCGCCGGCGCAATCATCCTCTTCGTCTTGCTGGTGTTGACGGCCTTCCCCTCGTGGTTCACCCCGCACGATCCGGCGGCCGAGATCTACCGGCCCGGTGCCGCTCTCTCGTGGTCGCACCTACTCGGCACGACGTCCTTCGGCCAGGACGTCTTCTCCCAAGTGATCGCCGGAACCCGCCAGTCGGTGATGATCGCGTTGATCGTCGGTTTTCTTTGCACCATCCTCTCGGTCATCATCGGCATTTCGGCCGCCTATATGGGCGGCTTCATTGACGACGGTTTGTCGTTGTTGACCGACGTCGTGCTGGTCATCCCGACCTTCCCTTTGATCATCGTGATCGTCGGGTACCTCAAGAGCGCGAGCTTCTGGTTGATGGTCTTCGTCCTGGTGTTCACCGGCTGGTCCTACGGAGCTCGACAGTTGCGAGTCCAGGCGCTGTCACTTCGCAATCGCGACTACTTGCTCGCGGCGAAGGCGCGCGGGGAATCGAGTTGGTACGTGATCACCGTGGAGTTGATTCCCCCGATGACGTCACTCATCGTGGCCAACTTCCTCGGCGCGGCGCTCTACGCCGTTCTCGCGTCGGCCGGCCTGCAGTTCGTCGGACTCGGCAATATCAACACCGAGTCGTGGGGCACGATGCTGTACTGGGCTCAGAACAACGAAGCCCTCCAGACGGGGCTCCCGTTGTGGGCGCTGGCACCGGGCGTCGCGATCGCGATCCTCGGAAGCGGCCTCGCGCTCTTGAACTACGCCTTTGACGAAGTCGCCAATCCCGCGCTGCGGCCGGTGCGCGCCACGAAGAAACGGAGCGTCGCGTGAGCGAACTGGTCCTTCAGGTCCGTGATCTCAGCGTCGAGTACGCCACCGCGTCCGGACCGGCCCAGGCCGTCGCCGGGGTCTCGTTCGACCTCGCCAAGGGAGAGTTCCTCGCCATCGTGGGCGAGTCGGGCTGTGGCAAGTCGACGTTGCTGTTCGCCGTGGCCCAACTTCTCACCTACCCCGGACGGATCTCCGGTGGTGAAGTGCTCTTCGAGGGGGTCGACTTCACGACGCTCACGCCCGAAGAGTTGCGACTGCACCGCTGGCGCGACATTTCCGTGGTCATGCAGAGCGCCATGAACGCGCTCAACCCGACGCTCACGATCGGCGCCCAATTGGCCGACGCCTGCAAGGCGCACACCGAGTGGAACGACGAGAGGATCGCCGAACGCTCGACCGAAGTGCTCGCCATGGTCGCGATCGACGCGGCCCACTTGAAGAGTTACCCGTTCCAGCTCTCGGGAGGCATGCGCCAGCGCGCCATGATCGCGATGGCGCTCCTCCTCGAGCCCCAACTCGTCATCATGGACGAACCGACCTCGGCGCTGGACGTGGTCGCGCAACGATCGTTGATGCACCAGGTCCAGACGCTGCGCCACCAGTTGGGCTTCGCGGTCATCTTCGTCACGCACGACATGAGCGTCGTATCGCACTACTCGGATCGTCTCGCCGTCATGTACGCCGGCGAGGTCGTCGAACTCGGGCCGACGCGTGAGGTCTTCGACCGACCCGAACACCCGTACTCCCAGGGTTTGATGGAGGCGTTCCCGTCGTTGCTCGGAGAGGCCAAGCAACTCACCGGCATCGCCGGCAATCCGCCGTCGTTGGTGGATCCGCCCGAGGGGTGTCTCTTCGCGCCGCGCTGTGCGTACGCCAACGACGAATGTCGCACGGTGCGCCCCGAGCTCATCTCCTACGGCGATCACCAGGTGCGCTGTCACCTCGTGGCGCGAACGAGGAAGAACGATGCCTGACGCCATATTGAAGGTCCAGGACCTCACCCGCCTCTTTCGCGTCGGGGGCTTTCGCTCCCGCGGACAGCTGCACGCGATCGACGAGGTCTCCTTCGACGTCGCGCCGGGCGAGATCGTGGCCCTCGTCGGGGAGTCCGGCTCGGGAAAGTCCACGATCGCGCGGGTGTTGTCGGGACTGTATCCCGCGACCTCCGGTTCCTTCGTGTTCGAGGGCAAGGCGATGGGCCGTCGCCAGGTCCGCTCGAGCCGCGGCGATATGCCGATGGTCTTCCAGGATCCCTTCGGGTCGATCAACCCGGTCCTACGAGCCGGGCACGGACTGTTGCGCACATTGAAGTTGCACCGACCCGACATCAAACGCTCCGACCGGTTCGCCGAGGCGGTCTCGTTGGTCGAGAAGGTCGGGCTCACCCCGGGCGACGAATTGCTGCGGCGTTATCCGCACGAGCTCTCCGGAGGACAGCGTCAACGTCTCGGCTTTGCCCAAGCGTTGGCGTCGCGCCCGTCGCTCATCTTGGCCGACGAACCGGTCTCCATGCTCGACGTGTCGATTCGCATCGGTCTGCTCAACGTCATGAAGGGGCTCCGCGACAACGAGGGCGTGTCCATCCTCTACATCACGCACGACCTCGCCAGTGCGCGCTACGTCGCCGATCGAATGATCGTCCTCTACGCCGGACGAATCGCCGAAGAGGGTCTCACCAATGAGGTGATCGGTTCGCCCCAACACCCCTACACGCGACTCTTGATGTCCTCGGCGCCCGACCCGCACCTCGCACCGACGGCCTTCGACGGCGACGACCTGGGCGAGCCGCCCAAGGTGATCGATCCCGGTCCGGGCTGTCGTTTCGCGCCGCGCTGTCCGCTCGCCATGGATCAGTGCCGCGTCTCCACGCCGCCCATGGTGGCACTCTCTGCGACGCATCACGCGGCCTGCTACGCAGTGAAGCAGCAGTGAGCGTCGCGCTCGTTCCACGGCCGCGCTCACTGGACGTTCGGAGCGGAACCGTGACGTGGCATTCGCCGGTGCGTGTCGCCGTCGAGGACGAATGGCGTGACGTCGTCGAGACCCTCGCGCGAGACCTGGAGGCGTCGATCGGCTGGGACGTTGAGATCGTGGATGTCGCGAACGCGCCCGACGCGATCGTTCGTCGAGTGGATGGCTGCGGCGACGAAGGGTATCGACTCGCGATCGACACCGAGGTCACGATCGACGCCAGCTCCGCGGTCGGCGTCGCCTACGCACTCACCGTCCTGCGTCAACTCGGGCCGAACGAACTCTGGTCGAGCGCGGCGCAACTCGATTCAATCGAACTTCCGCGACTCTTCATCGAAGACGGTCCTCGATTCGCGTGGCGTGGTGTTCACCTCGACGTCGCTCGCCACTTCTTCGACGTCGCGACGGTCTGTCGGTTGATCGATCAGATCGCCGCGCACCGACTCAATCGACTTCATCTGCACCTCAATGACGACCAGGGTTGGCGCGTCGATGTCCCGAACTGGCCCCGCCTTCGTAGCGTCGCCTCGATCCGTCGTTCGTCGCCGATCGGTCACGAGAGGGGCGGACTCGACGACGATGAGCCCCACGGTGGTTGTTACAGCGCGGAGGATCTCGAGGTGATCCGCCAACACGCGCAGCGTCGGTTCGTCACCATCGTGCCCGAGATCGATCTACCCGGCCACGCCCAAGCGGTGATCGCCGCGTATCCCGATCTGGGTAACGGCGACGATCCGGTCGAGGTCTGGACTCGCTGGGGGATCAGTGGGCACGTCCTCAACGTCGGCGAGGGTGCCCTGTCCTTCGTCGAGGACGTCGTGCGCTACGTCGCGGGTCGCTTCCCCGGTAGCCCGGTTCACATCGGGGGAGACGAATGCCCGACGACCGAGTGGGAGGACAGCGAGTTGGCTCAGGCGGTCATGGCCGAGCACGGATTCCGTGACGAACGTCAACTGCAAGGACTCTTCACCGAACGACTCACCGCGGCCCTGCGCGCCGACGGTCACGAGGTCCTCGCGTGGGACGAAGTGATGGACGCCGACGTTGACGAGGACGTCGTGATCTGCGCGTGGCGCCACTCCACTCGGGGCCGGCTCGCGGCCGAATCGGGACACGACGTCGTCATGGCCCCCATGCAGTTCCTCTACTTCGACTGGTTGAATACTGATTCGGGCGATGAACCGGTCGCGCTGGCGCCGCCACCGGCGGTCACGCCGTGGGAGAAGGTCTATCGGTTCTCCGTGATTCCTCCGGGACTCGACGAGCGGTACTGGCGCCACGTGCGAGGCGCCCAGGTACAACTCTGGAGTGAGTACATCGCCACTCGCGATCACTTGGACTACATGGCCTTTCCCCGCGTCGCCGCTTTCAGTGA
>CALGFJ010000100.1 GCA_937881055.1 uncultured Acidimicrobiaceae bacterium
GATACGAGGTAGCCCACGAGTGTCGACATCAAGAATCCCGCTCCGGCCGACGCCACCAATCGGCTGTTGGCGACGATAACCGCGAACGCGAGGGTGAAAGCGCCGATGACTTGGAAGAGGAAAAGCCATCCGATGGTAGGGATCGTCTGATACCCAGTGAGATAGAGATCAAGATGTATTGCGCCGGTGACGAGCAGTAGTGCGCCGCCGAAGAATCTCCCGAGACGCCAACCTGCCGGGGAGTGAACTTGAACAGGCGTCGAACGCGCAATGGTCCCCGATGGAAAACGCAGTTTCAACGACGGATCCTCTGACTGTTCACGTCAGTTATACGGAGGAGTCGCCGAAATGGATCTCTACGACGCGACGTGGGAAACGCTGCCAAGGGCGCGCGGTTCAGGGGTGCAATTTGCCTTCATGGTTCAGGTGTGATGAGGGCTCCAGTTGAAACGTGGCGTGCGTGACGTCGAAGTGTTCCACCAGACAGCGTTGGAGCGCGTCAAGAATCTGGGGGGCGTGACCGGTGTCGAAGCAGTGATCCTCGACGATGACGTGCGCCGACACCGTGTGTGAACCCGAGGTGACGGTCCATACGTGGAGGTCGTGGACGTCGAGCACGTGGGGAACGCCGCAGAGATGCGAGCGGATGTCTGCGAGTTGCAAACTTTCTGGCGCAGCTTGGAGCAGGATGCGACCGGCGTCTCGGAGCAGACCCCACGCCGCGTACGTCATTAGGCCAACGACGACGAGTGACGCAATCGAATCCGCACGGTTCCACCCCGTGAGCACGATGACGAGCCCGGCGATCGCCGTCCCTATGAACGCGTAGAGATCCGTCACGATGTGCACGTACGCGCCACGGACGTTGAGACTTTGGCGGTTCGCTTTGGAGAGTACCCACGTGGCGAGGACGTTGATGAAGGCGCCGACCACCGCGACGACGAGGACCAGGCCTCCCCGTACGTGATGAGGGTTCACGAGTCGCTCGATGGCGCCGACGACGATCAGCAAGGACATCGCGAACAGCGCGACACCGCTGGCCGCCGCGGAAAGTATCTCGGCCCGCTGGAGACCGAACGTCCAACGACCCTCGGCCGGTCGTTTCGCCAGACGAATGGCCCAGGCACTGAGCGAGAGCGCGGCAACGTCGGTCACCATATGACCGGCGTCGGCGAAGAGCGCCAGCGAATGTCCGAGGACGGCTGCGGTCACCTCGCCGATCAGAAAGATCGAGATCAAACCGAGTGCGACGAGGACGTAGCGCATATCGCCCGTCGGGGAGACCGAGTGAGAGTGATCCGAGACGCCGCGGCCCTCAGCCATACGAACCCTCAGTTCCACTCGCGTTGGTCGGCATTTCTACATTGTCCCATTTGAGTGGCCATGACCGCGCCGCATCTTTCGAATCGCATGGGACAATCGGTACGTGCCGTCCTCGAACTGTTCGAGTCTCCTGCGCGTAGGACTGCGCCTGGAATACACGACGCTCGGATGGAACGTCGTTGGGATCTTCATCCTGGCGTGGTCGGCGCTCGCCGCGCGGTCCGTGGCACTCGCGGGATTTGGTCTCGACAGTCTCATCGAGATCGGTGCGTCGGTGGTCGTCATCTGGGAACTCAAGGGGACGAACGAACTGCGACAGCGACGGGCCCTGCGATTCATCGGCGTGGCGTTCGCTCTTCTCGCGACGTATCTCGTCGTCCAAGGAGTAATCGTCATCGCCACCAATCACCGGGCGGGCCACAGCGTCGTCGGAATCGTGTGGACCGCGATGACCGCGGTCGCGATGTTTACCTTGGCCGTTGGTAAGTCACGCACGGGTAGGGCGCTCGACAATCGTGTCCTGCAAGCGGAAGGTCGCGTGACCCTCGTCGACGGTATTCTCGCCACGGCCGTCTTGATTGGACTCGTGCTGAACGTCGCACTCGGTTGGTGGTGGGCCGATCCGAGCGCCGGGTTCGTCCTCGTGTACTACGCCGGACGAGAGTGTCACGACATTTTCAGACATGACCAATCGAGCTGATTGAAGTTTCGCGCAGGATTAACTCGTCACGACATTGATCGCTTCGCCAGTCGTCACGTTCGAGCGCCTATTCGGTTCGAAGAACAAGGGCGGTCGAGGTCCGCGCTGCAATCCGACCAGGTATCGCGGCGACGACGTTGGCGAAGAGGATCGTTCCCACGCCGACGAACACGATGGACCACACCGGTATGGACGGATCCGGGACGGCATCGATGCTCCGGGCGAAGATGAACCAGAGTTGACGACCAATGAAGATGCCGATCGGTATGCCAAAGACGGCGCCGAACACGGCCGCGACCGTTGCCTGTGAGGCAATCGACGAAGCGAGTTGTCGCTGCGTGAAACCCAACGCCTTGAGAAGAGCCAAATCTCGCCGTCGTCGTCGCACCGAGGCACCCAGGGTGAAGCCGAGAGCCGCGATCGCCCCGAGTGCGAGGCACGCAGAGAAGACGGTGGGCGTCGTTCCCATTGAATGGAAGTTCACGATTTCCACGGGGCGAAGCACCGTGACCACCCCACCGGCGAGGCCACCGTCCTTGGGAACCGCGTTGATCTCTCGGTTGACCTTTTCGAGGGAACGATGGGCCGCGGCGGCTGTGACTCCCGGGCGCGTGCGAACGAGAATCGCATTCGGGCCGAAGATTGGCGCGTCCTGAAGATTGAGAAGTGACGTGGGAAAGTCACTCGTTGCCACCCATGCTCCGGATCCCATGCCGAGGCCATCCTCAATCGCCGGCATCGTCGCTGTGCCGACGATGAGCAACGTGGATGGCTTGGAGACGCCGTTGGACAACGTCACCGTGTCACCAACGTGCTTGTGGAGCTCGGCCAACGTCGTCGAACCAAGGACGACCTCGTCGCTCTTGCTCAGGCTGTGACCCGAAAGTATCGGTGGCGCCACCCGTGCGCCGGGCCTCTCGGTCAGCATCGCCACCGATTGACCGTCGAGATTGGCGCCGATGATGAACACGCCCGACCAGGCCTGAATGTCCGAGTCACGGTTGAGAAACGACGCGGTTTGGTGCGCGGGAAGGTCCTCGGCCCCGGCGAAGCCCGCCATTATCGCGTAGTTCCAGTTCCATCCGTACAGCGGAGGACGAGACACGAGCCCGTCAAGGCTGGCGCCGAAGGTGAGCGTCGTCACGAGAACCGTGACGGCGAGGACCGTGCCCAGTATCGCTGATCGCACTGGGGTTGCGTTACGGCCCTCTCCGGATGCCAGCGCGAAACGAACGCCCGACACGGCCGATATTGGTAGCCCAGAGTTGGCGCTGGAACGCACGAGTAGCGGCTCACGCTTGGGCGGTCGCGGTGCGCTCTTCAAGGTGATCCTTCTGATTCCTCGATTCGCCGCGAGTGCCGCGAAGGCGCCCAAGAGGATCACGAGCGTGAGAAAACCGAATCCGAGCACGGTCCAATCGAATGTAACGCCCGGATGCGGATAGACCGGTCGGACGGGTCCAATGGGACTCAATGACGAGAGCCCGAACGCCGTTCCGACCGCCGTGAGTCCACCGACGAATATCGCGCCGAACACGCCGATTAATTGGTCGGAGCGCATCGTTCGCCTACTCGCGCCGAGCGCACGTAGGGTTCCCGTCCCCTCGGCTTCCACTCGAAGGAAACGTCCGATCATCAGGGCGATGATAAGTACGACCGAGAGTCCGGCGATTCCGCCGAACACGGCGAGCGCAATCGCCTCGGGTTCGATCGCTTGTTGCACGGCGGGAACGAAGCTCGACGTGAGTTGATCGCCGCCGAAAGAATTAGCGATCGGATCGACATGAAGAACTTCCGAAATCACTCGATTGACGCTTCGGTTCCCACCACGCAGTTGAAGCCACGTTTCGGTGCCGGTGGCACAATTCGTAGATAGGAGGCGAGTGAGCGCTGGCGAGAAGATCACGGTCGCTGAACCGAGCGCGTCGAAATCGCTCTCGACAATGTTGTTGGAAAGAGCTACTTCGCCCACCATCTTCACACTGGCGACCAGGAATGGCTTGGGGAGTTTCGAGTCACTCCTCGCGGACCGAGTCTGGGCGTCGGTGTAAACCGGGATCTGGATAACCGAGCCAATCTTCAGGCCCATCTCATTCGCCGCCTGGACGTTCATAACGGCTTCACCTGGCCGATTGGGATCGGCGAGCCTTCCCTTCACCAGTGAGACGCGGTCCACCTTGGAAAACTCACCGTCGAAACTCCCGATGAAGGTGGGCGGCGTCTCGCCGGCGAGGACGTTCGAACGGGTTCCCTTGATCGCCGGGAGGTTGATGTTGCCGTCGAAAATAATGCCGGAAGTCAGCCTCGTGACGAGCGGCAAGCGCGCAACCTCTTTCTGTATCAGTGGGTCATACCCGGTATTGACCCCCAAGCCGGGATCGTCGTAGCGCGTGAAGACGCCAACGAGGGACGGGTTCGTACTGGCGAGGTACGTCGGGAACGACGATTCGGTGCGCCGTGCGCCCGCGACCGAGGCAAGAGCCAGCCCTCCGATTGCGCCGATGAGCAGCACCATCGTCACGAGACTCGTCAATCGTTGTCGAAAACATGCACGGTTGCGATACCAAGCGACGCGCAGAGCTTGGTTCATTGCCTTGATTACCTCCGCGTGCATGTGTCTGTGAAAACCTGCCGACAGTTTCGTTTACTCCGCGACACAAGGAAAGCAGGGAAACCACTAGGACCCAACTCGTACTAGCACCCCACGTCGATCCCCGAGGCTCGTCGACAGGACGAAAATTGGTCACCGAATACGCCGTTCGGATGAGATTCACTCGGCTACGCAGACAGCGTGGCCTCGAGGCCCCTGACGTCACCGTCATCATCGGTCAAGAGCTTGACGTCAATGAAACGAAATCTCGTCAACTCTCTCCGAAGAAGTTCAGCTTGTTCTCCACCCAATTCGACCAACAAGCAGCCCCCAGATCGAAGGAAGCGCGGACTTTCTCGTACCACGCGACGCAGGATATTGAGTCCGTCAGGGCCGCCGTCATACGACGTGCGTGATTCAAAGATGAAGGTGTCGCGCGGCAAGAACGACAGGCTCGGAGTGGGAACGTACGGCACGACACCCACCACGACGTCGACTTCGCCGAAGAGTTCGTGGGGAAGTGGCGTGAAGAGGTCGCCGCCGTAGACCTCCACTCCATTGGAAGTCGCACACGCGACCGCCCGTTCATCGAGATCTGAAGCGACCACTCGGGCGTTCGGTCGATGCGTGAGAAGGGTCGCCGCTATTGCCCCGGATCCGGTACAAAGGTCGATGGCCGTCCCGCGCTCGGGGAGACGTGAGACGGCTAAGCGTGCGAGCCCTTCACTCTGCCAGCGCGGAACGTACACGCCGTGCTCGACTCGAATCTTCACTCCGCAAAACGTCGCGGAACCCGTGATCCAGGCGAGTGGTTCACCTCGCATTCGCCGTTCGATCATTGACGCCAGGACGTTGTCATCGTCGTGTGAGCATTCGAGCAGTTCTTCAGCCTCGTCGCGCGCGGCTATGAACCCAGCTTCAGCTAGTTGGGCAGTGACGAAGTCGAGATCATTTTCCACTTCCTCACATTCTCATCCATCACAACCGATTGACGATTTCGATTCGCGAATAATCAATCCATCGACACCGCGATCGACGAGGTGCCGAACGTCACTGGTAGAGCCCATCGCACACCTCACGAACGTTCGGAGTGCTCCTCGTCGCCGTGTTCGAGGGACTTCGGATTCACACCGACGCCCCCATGGGCACTGCTTTCATAAGCGGCGAGCGCGAATCGGAGCACGTCGATGGCTTGGTCCGCCCCCCACTGCAGTGGGCTATCTCCCGATCGCAGCGTTCGGAGCCAATGGCGACCCGAATCGCGAAAGCTGCTCGCCCAGTCGTCGTCGAGGGCGTGAAACGATCGCATCTCGCCGTCGAGGTAGACCTCGAAGCTCGGCTCCTGGATTCCTCGCCCGGTACAGCGATTCACTCGCGCGTAGCCTCGTTGTCCGGTGACTTCCCACCGTTCGTCGTTGGTGTAGTAGTCCGATCGTAGGTACATGTCAATCGCCAGCGTGACGTCCCACACGCCTCGAACGCCGTTCTCGTGTTCCCAGATGACTGTCGTCGGCGCATCCACCACGACGCCGGGCAGTACTTCGGTTGAACCAATCCAGGCCCGTACTTCTCGTACCGGTCCGAACAACCAGAGGGCGCTCGACAGTTTGTGCCAGCCGTCGTCGAAGAAGAGCGGGCCACGTCCGTCGCGAGCTTGCTGGAATCGCCACTCGTACGAATCACCGGGTACCTCCCATCCGCCTCGACCGCTGGCGACCATCTTCATGTGATAGCCGCTGATCGACCCGAGTTCGCCCGAGTCGACGGTCGCCTTCAACTTGAGGAGTGGCTCGTAGAAGAGGTAGTTCTCCATCACCCGAAGTTGCACACCGTGCTGGTGCGCCGATCTCATCATTCGCGTCGCGCTTCCGAGGTCGTTCGCGAATGGTTTTTGCAGATTCACGTGCCAACCGCGCGCCAGACACGCCATGACGACGTATTCGTTCTGTGTCGTCGGCAGCAGTACTTCCACCGCGTCGAGTTCGATGTCGTGGCCTATCAGTGCATCCACGGATGCGAAGGCTCTCGCCTCGGGCCAATCGACCTGGCGTTGCGCGCGGCGAAGTTCGCTCGGATCCACGATCGCCACAATCTCGGCGTCGGGATTGTCGTAGTAGGCACGTATGTTGAGCTCGTACACGCGGCCGAGACCAATGATCGCCGTTCGCACGCGATGCTCGATCGGCGTGAATGCTGCGGCGGAGTCGCTCTGGGCCATGGCAAATCGTAGTGGTTGACGAATTCGATGACTTCGAACGCGCGGCCAGTCCCGGTCGACGGTTCGCCGTCGGTAGTGTGAATCCGTGACTGACGAACCGGCGCCGTCGCGGAAACGTCGAACCGTCTGGATAATCATCCAATACGCGCTCGGCGTCGGGATCGGCGCAGTCATCTTGCTCTTGCTCGCTGGCAAACGTGGCGAGTTCGTGGCCGCGCTTCATCACCTGGATCACCTGAACGTTGCGTGGGCCACGAGCGCCGTCGTCGCTGAAGTGTTGTCGATTGTCGGATACGGCTATCTCCAACAACGCGTTCTTCGTTGGAGCGGCGCCCAGCTCTCGTTGGCTTCGCTCACGCTCGTGTCGCTCGCCAACAACGCCATTGCCTACACCGTCCCCGGCGAGCCGGCGGTGTCGAGCGCCTATCGGTACCGGTTCTTTCGGCGTCACGGCGCGAGCGGGGCGAGCGCCGGCTGGACGATCCTCACGATCCTGATCGCTCAGGCGATCGGTATGTCGCTCCTCCTCCTCATCGGCGTGCTCGTCGCGTTGGCCGGTCACTCGGGGGGTCAAGCACGGGGCGGGGTCATTGTGGGTTTGTTCGTCGTCGTGATCGCGGGGGCGCTCCTCGTTCGTCGAGATCTACTCCTAGGATTCCTGGGTTCCGTGGTGCGCGTTGTCCAGCGCGTGACGGGACACCCGGGTGGCGACGTCTTGGCGCGCGTGGAGTCCACGTTGGAGCGGATGCGACAGATTCCCTTGTCGCGCGGCGCGGCACTGTGGCTGGTCACAATGGCCACGGCCCTCTGGTTGACGGATTTCCTCGTACTGATCTGCTGTTTCGGTGCGGTGCACGCGCCTATTCCGTGGGGCGGTGTGTTGCTCGCCTTCGGAATCTCCCAAATCGTGGCGTCACTACCGCTGATTCCCGGCGGCATCGGCATCGTCGAGGGCAGTTTGGCCGTCGTCCTCGTGGCCTACGGCGCGAAGAAGGTACCCGCACTGGCCGTCGTCCTCGTCTACCGACTCCTGACCTTCTGGCTGGTCATCATCGTGGGCTGGATAAGCATCGGCTTCATCGAGTGGCGCGTTCGCCGTAGCAGGGCCAGTGGCGTTTTGATGGAGACGACCCCAGCGCGAGCCGGCGAAACCTGAGGTGATCGACGTGGTCGCCACGACACGAGCTCGCGCCCAAATAGGGTGGAACCATGCGCGTAGCGAACTCCCTGCTTGACCTCATTGGCGAAACGCCTCTCGTTCGGTTCAATCGACTGACGACACCGAAGGGTGTTCAGGTGCTGGTGAAACTTGAGTCGATGAACCCGGGCGGGAGTTCGAAGGACCGGCCCGCACTCACGATGATCGACGCCGCCGAACGAGATGGCCTCTTGAAGCCGGGGGGTGTCATCGTCGAACCGACGAGCGGCAATACCGGCGTCGGCCTAGCCATCGTCGCGGCGCAACGCGGCTATCGCTGCATCTTCGTTATGAGCGACAAGATGGCGGCGGAAAAGGTGCGACTGCTGGAAGCGTACGGCGCCGAGGTCATCGTCTGTCCGACCGCGGTCGCTCCGGAGGACCCCGATTCGTACTACTCGACCGCCGAACGACTGACCCGAGAGACGCCCGGGGCGTTCCGGCCGGATCAGTACTCCAATCCGGCCAATCCCTACGCGCACTACACGACGACCGGGCCCGAGATCTGGCGCGACACTGACGGCACGGTGACGCACTTCGTGGCCGGGGCCGGTACCGGCGGCACCATCTGTGGCGTCGCGAAGTATCTCAAGGAACAAAACCCTGCGGTCAAGATCATCGCGGCCGACCCCGAAGGGTCGGTCTACTCCGGCGGCGAAGGACGTCCGTATCTCACCGAAGGGGTCGGCGAGGACTTCTGGCCCGCGAACTACGACCCGAGCCTCGTGGACGAGGTGATCGCCGTGAGCGACGCCGACGCCTTCGAGATGGCGCGGCGCGTCACGCACGAAGAGGGGATGCTCATCGGTGGATCCGGTGGGACCGCGGTGGTCGCCGCGCTGCGCGTCGCCGAGAGCGCGCCCGAGGGATCGTGCGTGGTCGTCCTCGTGCCCGACACCGGGCGCGGATACATCTCGAAGATCTTCAACGACGACTGGATGCGCGGCTACGGCTTCCTGACGACCGCGAGCGGTCCGACCGCCGGTGACATCCTCGACGTCAAGGGCGCGAACGCGACCGACCTGATCTTGGCGACGACCGACCGCAGCGTGCGCGAGGTGACCGACCTGATGCGCGAGCGCGGCGTCTCCCAAGTGGTCATCGCCGTCACCGACGAACTTCCGTTGGCGGCCAAAGAGGTCGTCGGCACGGCGATCGAGCTTGACCTCATGGAGCTGGGGTTCAAGGATCCGACAATGCTCGATCGCCCGATCGAGGCGGTCATGGGACCGATCCTCGAGACGATTGGAGTCGGTGAGCCGCTCGAGTCGGTGACGCGACGCCTCGCCACGACGCCCGCATTGTTGGTCCTGGCCGACGGTCGGCCCCGGGGCGTCATCACGGCCTCAGACGTCCTGGGCTTCCTCTCCAAGACCGAACCCGCTTCGAAGTTGAAAGGACTGTCGTGAACTTCTCCACCCGTGCTATCCACGCCGGACAAGAGCCGGACCTGGAGACCGGTGCCGTCAACGTGCCGGTCTACCTCACGTCGACCTACGCCCAAGAGTCCGTCGGCGTCGTTAAGTTCGCCGACTACGGACGAGGCGACAATCCCACGCGAGCGGCGCTCGAGACGGTCCTCGCGAGTCTCGAGGGGGGACAGTTCGCGATCGCGTTCTCCTCGGGCCTCGCGGCGACGGACTCGATGCTTCGCACGTTGTCGCCCGGGGACCGCGTGATGCTGTCGGCCGACGCCTACGGCGGAACGTTTCGGATGTTGACGAAGATATTCGGCCCGTGGGGGATTGCGACTGACGTCGTCGACCTCTCAGACGTCGACGCGGTCGCGTCATCGTGGCGAGAAGGTACGAAACTCGTGTGGGCCGAGACGCCGAGTAACCCGTGGTTGCGAATCGCCGACATCGCGACCCTGGCTGACATCACCCATCGTCACGGCGCCCAACTCGTTGTCGACAACACCTTCGCCACGCCGTATCTGCAAACACCGCTCGCGCTCGGCGCCGACGTCGTGATGCACTCGACGACCAAGTATCTCGGAGGCCACTCCGACGCGATCGGGGGGATGCTCGTCACGAACGACGCGGATCTCGCGGCGCGCTTGAAGTTCTTCCAGTACGCGGTGGGAGCGATTCCCGGACCGCTGGACTGCTATTTGATAATGCGCGGCATCCGAACCCTCGCGGTTCGAATGGACCGTCACCAAGAGAATGCCGCTCGGGTGGCCGCCATGCTGGTTTCGCACCCGAACATCGAACGTGTCTGGTACCCGGGACTGGAGAACCATCCCAACCACAAAGTGGCGCTCGATCAGATGCGGGGCTTCGGCGGAATGGTGAGCGTCGAAGTGGCCGGGGGCGCAGTGCGCGCCACGCAGTTCGTCGAGAAGACGAAAGTCTTCACGCTGGCTGAGTCACTCGGTGGTGTCGAGAGTCTCATCGAGATCCCGGCTCAAATGACGCACATGTCGACCAGTGGATCGTTGCTCGAGATCCCAGAAAACCTCGTTCGACTGAGCGTCGGCATCGAAGACGCCGAGGACCTACTCGAGGACCTCCACCAGGCCCTCACCTAAGGCGATCAAACCTTCACGTCCGAGGCCGGTCCGGTCCACACGAGTTGCACGCCCGACGCGGTCCTCACCTGTTTGATCGACGAACGCAGTGAGTGTTCCAACGCCAACGCGTCGCTGCCCGCCACGTCAATCGCGTTCGAACCGCGCTGGCCCAGTACGACCGCGTAGGTCAAGAACGTCGTGGCGCCGATGGTGACCTTGACCGCCATCACGTCACAGCCGCCCGCGGGATTCGTGAAACCGGACTTGACGCCCACGACATTGGACGTACCGATCAACGGCGTGTAGGACACCACGACGCCGTTATAGGGGAGTGCCACGTGAGTGAGCGCGACGATGTGAACCACGATTGGCTCGCCATTCATGAGATCGACCGCCAACGTCGCCTGGTCCCCGGCCGTCGACTGGTCGGCGCGGGATATGCCGGTGAGGTCCGCGTAGTGCGTTCGAGTGAGACCCAGGGCGCGCGCGTTGGCGTTCATCACCCGCACGAACGTGGCCGGGCTCCAGCCGATGATGCTGAGGAGCAGTTGCGAATAGTCACCGGCGGAGTGCACGAGTAGTCCGCGCAACAACGTCCCTTCGCAGATCCTCTCGCCCAACACGATGCGGGCGTTCGATTGACCGGACGCGACGTCGTAGTTGTACTGCGCGACGTCGTACGCGCTGACCACGAGACACGGTCCACGCTGTTGATACGTGAGAGGCAACTGATGCAGGACGACCCACGCGGTCATCATCTTGGTCAAACTCGCAATCGGCACTCGTGGCTGGATCGACGACATCGCGGTGACGCACAGTCGCGGAATGGCGACGGCGGCGCTGTCGTGCGACGGCCAGGCGATCGCGGAATTCTTCGGGACCGTGGTCGTCGTTGTGGACGTGGGTATCGTGGTCGTCGTCGTCGGTAACGTCGTCGTCACCGGTACGGTTGTGGCGACCGTGGTCGATGGAATCGTTGACGTGGTACTCGACGTTGTCGTTGTCGTTGTCGTTGTCGACGTCGTTGTCGTCGTCGTGGGAGTCGAGGTAGAACACGTGCTCGGGACGGTCGTCGTGGTCGAAGAAAGCGCCGGTTGGTCGTGGGCGGATGTGGTCGATGCCGTCGCGAGAATGAGTGACGCACTGAGGGCGACGGTGATTAGTGAACCTCTTCGCAGCCAGTGATGTGTGCGTCGAGTCACTCAGAGAATGTACAGCGCGCCAATGTCGGGCTTGGACAAGAGGTGTTCGTGACGTGTTTTTCGTGCCGCGGGGCCCAATCGTGGCTTCGTAGGGATTTCACGACATTTAATAGGCGTCGAACTGCGAAGTGGTGCTTCACGGTGCATAAGCCGTTCGTGGTATGCGATACGTGCACGCCAATGACCGAACTCGTTACCTTATAAATGAGTGAGAAGTGTCATTTGGGTGATCGGCTGACGAGAGAATTGATCAAGGCGTCCTTAAGGTGTTCTTATGTCAAATAAGAAGCGCCTCATTCAAATCATCTCAGGCCTCGTTGTGGTCGCCCTGATCATCGTCGTAATCGTCGTCGTGTCCGGGGGTAAGCCCAAGGCGGCGGGACCGTCAAATAACGGCAAGGCGTCGGGCACGATCACGTTCGCTGAGGGCGCCACCGCCAATCCGAACTGGATCTTCCCGTACGAGTCGTGCCAGTACTGCTCGGTCGACAACATCAACCAGTTCCAGGACGAGATGTTCCGACCCATGTACTGGTTCGGGCTCGGCGGCAGCGTCGCGCTCGTCCCGTCACTCTCGATGGCCTTCAACCCGGTGTACTCGAACCACGACAAGACCGTCACGATGAAGCTGAAGGGTTGGAAGTTCGCGGACGGCCAAACCGTCAACGCGCAGTCCGTCATGTTCTTCTTGAATATGTACAAGGCGATTCCGTCCGACTTCTGGGGCTACAACCCCGGATACGGCATCCCGGACCAGGTCTCCAGCATCACCGGCAAGGGTATGACGGTCACCATCAACTTCAAGACCACCGTCAATCCTCTCTGGATCACCAACAACTACCTGAACCAGATCACGCCGTTCACTGACAAATGGGACGTCTCATCGGCCACGACCAAGTCCGACTGCGCGACCGGTTTGTGGGGCGCGAAGTCCACTGACGCGGCCTGCAAGGCGGTCTACATCTATTTGAACAACCTGTCGAGCAAGACCTCCTCATACACGGACGCTCTCTGGCAGAGCGGTGATGACGGTCCGTGGCGCTTGACGTCCTTTGACAACTTGGGCAACTTGACCTTCCAGCCGAACAACAAGTACTCCGGACCAGTGAAGCCGAAGGTCGCCTTCGTGAAAGAAGTTGCCTACACGACGGAACAGGCCGAAGAGAACGACCTGCAGGCCGGCAAGATTGACATCGGAACTGTCGATCCTGGCGTCCTCACCTCACCCGCGCCCTCACCTGGCAAGGTTGGACCGAACTGGGCCAACTTGGCGAGCAAGTACAACCTCTCGACGGGCACGATCTGGGGCTTTAACTACGCGCCGTTCAACTTCAGTAAGAAGGACTTGAAGGTAGCGGCCGTGAGTCAGCTCTATATCCGACAAGCTCTCCAGGAGTCGACCGACCAAACCGGCGTCATCAAGAACGTCGACAAGGGCTACGGCTTCCCGTCCTACACTGCGTTGCCCGCCGTTGTCCCCTCGAAGTACTCAGCGCCGATTGCCAATCCGTATCCATTCAACCTGACGTCCGCGAAGAAACTACTGACCTCGCACGGTTGGAAGATCGAGAACGGCGTCCAGACGTGCGTTAACCCGGGTGCCGGAACGAAACAGTGCGGTATGGGGATCACCGAGGGCTACACCCTGACGTTCTCCTTCGTCTACGCGAGTGGCACTCCTTCATTGACCCAAGAGATCACCGCTGAAGTCGCGGACTGGAATCTGATCGGCATAAAGGTCTCCACGTCGACCGAGTCCTTCAATAGCGTGGTCGCCGACTGCAACAGTGGCGCCGGCTTCCAACTCTGCATGTGGGGTGGCGGCTGGACGTTCGCCCCGAACTACTTCCCGACCGGTGAAACTCTATTCGCGGTCGGCGGGGGCTTCAACCCCGGTGATTACGCCAACACGACGATGACGACGCTCATCAAGGGAACTGACTTCGGTCACTCGAACTTGACCGATTACGCCACCTTCGCGGCACAGAACCTTCCGGTGCTGTACGAACCGGAAAGCGCCCCGACGGTCGAGACGATCAAGACGCTGCACAGCACCATTGGCTGGACCGGAAGTCCGCTTCTCAACTTCATGCCGGAGTACTACTACTGGTAACGAAGTGGGCGGTCGGATTCTGTAACATCGATCACCGTGCCACTCGAGTCCCGGACCATTCCAGCCGGGCTCGAGTGGCATTGATCATTTGGTGAAGCTGCC
>CALGFJ010000101.1 GCA_937881055.1 uncultured Acidimicrobiaceae bacterium
TCGCCCAGTGGGCCGCCGAGGGATGCGCGGTGCACCTCGTGGTCGTGTGCGACGGCGACAAGGGTTCGCACGCGCTCACGGCCGACGCCGGTGCGGTTCGTGAGGTGCGGGGCGCCGAAGTCGACTTCGCGGCCGATCTCATCGGTGCCGCGACCGTCACGAGACTGGACCGACCGGACGGTGAAGTCGACAATGACGTTGATCTTCGCGGCGCGCTGGTCGGCCTTATTCGTGAATATCGTCCGGAGGTCGTCGTCGGACCCGATCCGACCGCGACGTTCTTCGCCGGGGTGTACGTGAACCATCGTGACCATCGCGAGACGGGCTGGGCTCTCCTCGACGCGGTCGCGCCGGCCGCCGCGATGCCGTTGTACTTCCCCGATCGCGGCGAGCCCCATCAGGTCGCGAGTCTCCTTCTGAGCGGCACTCACGAACCTGACGTCGTCGCCGATATCACGAGCACCATCGACACCAAGGTGAAGGCGGTCCTGGCGCACAGTTCGCAACTGGCCGGCGACGCCGACGCCATCCGTGAACTGGTCTACGGCCGCGCCGAACAGGCCGGGCGGCCGGTCGGCGCAGAATTCGGTGAGGCGTTTCGCAGTGTTGCCCTCGCCTTCTGAGAACCCTTCGGTCGACGACGCGCCGATCCTGCACATCGACCTCGATGCGTTCTTCGCGTCAGTCGAGATCCTGGACGATCCCACGCTGCGCGGTAAACCGGTCGCGGTCGGCGGTGGCGGGGCTCGCGGTGTCGTCGCCAGCGCCAGTTACGAGGCCCGTCGCTTCGGCGTGCGCAGCGCCATGCCCAGCGTGATCGCCCGGCGTCGATGCCCCGACCTCATCATCCTGCCCGGCCGGTTCGATCGCTACGAGGCGTACTCGCGACGGTTCCACGACATCGTGCGCGACCTCACACCCGAATACGAACCCCTCGGACTCGACGAAGTGTTCGCCAACCTCCAAAGCCTCCGCCGGTTGGAGGTGCGTCCCCTGCAGGCGGCGGCCGGGCTTCGTCGAAGAATCATGAGCGAACTCGGACTGCTCTGCGGCGTGGGACTGGGCCGTAACAAGCTGTTCGCGAAGTTGGCGTCGAAGGAGTCCAAGCCGACCGTCGTCGACGGGGAGCTCGTCGAGGGCGCTGGCGTGGTGTGGGTCAGCCCGGCCCTCGAGAAGCAGTGGCTGGACGAGTTGCCGGTTCGCGCCCTCTGGGGTGTGGGCCCGGCCACCGCGGCGAAGTTGCAAAAGTTGGGACTGCGGTGGGTGCGCGACCTGGCCAAGGTGGACGAAGCGACCTTGGCGGGACACGTGGGAGCGGCCATGGCGTCGACGCTCGTCGCCTACGCCCACGGCGAGGACAAGCGCGAAGTGACCGTCGATCGAGTCCTCAAATCGGTCGGTCACGACCAGACCTTCGCGACGTCGCTGCGCGGACTCGACGCCGTGATCGAAGCGGCGAGGTCCCAAGCCGCCGTCGTCGCTCGAGCCCTTCGGGGTCAGAATCGAGTCGCGCGAACGATCACGGTCATCGTGAGGTTCGACGACCTCACGAGCGTGAGTCGGTCCCAGACGCTGCCGTTCGGGATCGACGACGAGTTCGCAATACTGGCGATTGCCGAGGCGCTGGTGCAATCGATCGACCTGGCCAATTCCGTCCGGCTCTTGGCGATTCACGCGTCATCGTTCCTCGAGCGCGACGACAACAACATGCAGCTGAGTTTTGGCCTGGATCCGACGTCGAGTGATCCGCGCGAACAGGCCGAGGCGATATCTCGTGAACGCCAGGTCTCCAACGAGGCGCTGCGCGACGCGGTCGATGACGTGCGTGAGAAGTTTGGCCGAGCCGCCGTCGGAGTGGCGTCCGAACTCGGCCATCACGGCATCGAAATTGTGACCCAACGCGGGAGCAGTTCGTTCGGCCCGGACGAGTTCCAGCACGGCCCGTGAACGTTGCGACGCTGAACCAAGGGGGGTGGCGCCACTCTCACTGAGAGTGGCGCCACAGGGGATTACTGGAGTACTTCGTTACCGCAGGGCGCCTCGGATTTCGCTCGGGGACGAGGGCACCCGAACCTTCGTTGGTTGTGACAAGTGCCGAGCCCAAAGCGAAGCGGCTTCAGGCTTTGTGCGTGAGACATCCGTCATGATCGTCGGTGTCGAACTAGAAGTGGATATGTATGGATGACATCAGAGAGGTCA
>CALGFJ010000102.1 GCA_937881055.1 uncultured Acidimicrobiaceae bacterium
GTGGATGCGCTGATACGTCACCCGTGGTTCTCGATCGTGGAGTCGATCACGCTCGTGGTGGGTGGCGTGTTCTTGTGGCTCGAGTTGGTGGAATCGGTGCCCTTTCGACCGACGACGGCGCGCCCGTACCGTATCGGGGTCTCGGCGATCGCCATGTGGACCGTCTGGGTGATCGCGTACCTCATGGCGATGGCCCAGAACTCGTGGTACAAGGGCTTTCGTCACGTGTCTGGCCGACTCTTCTCACTCGCCGTGGACCAACAGTTCACGACCGCGCTGATGTGGTTCATTTCGGCCGCCGCGTTCATGCCGATCATCTTCTCGAACCTCAATCGTTGGCTCCAGTCCGAGGAGGATCCCGACGAAGAGCTCTACCATCTCGTTCGACGCGACCGCTCACGGGGCTTCTTCGGCACCAACCCTTAGTCGCCGGGGCCTCGCTCGCGCCTGTCGAGCCGTGGTCACGCTTCTAGTCCGCGTCGCCATCCCCGGGCAGGGCCGCGAAGCGCAGGATCAGCAGTCCGAGTAGCAAGATCACCACCACCCCGACGCCGACCCCCAATGAGATCATGGTGTCGCGGAAGTCGACGGCCGACAAGGTGCCACTCAATGCGAGGTGGGCCGAGGAGCTCAGGATGTCTCGCACGCCCGCCAAGATGCCGATGATGAGAAATGGTCGCACGGGAAAGACGGACGCCCGGAGGTGACCGAAAACGGTGTGGGCGATGTCGAGCAGGATGATCACGACAAGGATGCCGTCGATCGCGGAGACCACGGATTGGGGGAACTGGTTCCAATCGTCCAGGAAGTTGACCAGAGATCGCACCAGGACAATTCCTGCCACCAGCATCAGGCTCAGTACGATGGCATATTCGATGGCGACGATCAGCCAACGAATGACCGAATTGGTGTCAATCGTCGGATGGACGCGATCGGGATCCGAATTCCTCATAAGAGCGCACGATAGCGCGAACTACGACGTCCTCGTTGATTGCCCGAACGAGCACGCGAATCGCGACCTAGGTACCGGTGAGGTGAGGGAGTGACGGGATCTTGAGAGAGTGCAGTTTCAGCCCCAACACGCTGTCGGCCTGGGCTTCGTCGTTGAGCGCCTTAATGCGCTCTTTCGCGAGTTGACCTTCTTGGTATCCGAGGTGACTGACCGTCGCTGCGTCCCCGGGGTGGTTGAACAGGTATTGGATGTCCTTGATGGAGGCCAACGCGTTGTACGTGATCCAGCGCTCGACGACACTGAGCATTTGGTCGATATGCTTGCCCGCCGCGGTGTCGTCGACTTGGAGGTTGTTCGTGAGGTCGTAGACCGGCTCACTCGCGAACGAGCACGCGGTTTCGTCACCGGTGAGGAGCGTGGGGACCTGAGCCAGGTTCGACGGCGACAGTTTGCCGGTGACGTCCAGGTTGTAGAAGTTGAACGACTCCTTCACGGCGAACGCACAGTCCGCGAGGTCGGTGTTGATCTCCTGGATCGAGGCGTTCTGCGAGGCGGCGTCCTGGGCTTTGGTGATCGGCCGTGGCAGGTCAACCACCACTGAGACGGCCACGATGACGACGAGGGCCAGCGTCATGAGGACCCACGGTCGCCGATACCAGACGGCCTTGGTGATGCCCAGTGAGGACGTCGGCATCGACGCCGGATCGAACGCGACGTCCTCGAATTCAGGGAAGTCGTCAGTCACCGGACAAGACTATCGGCGGTCTCGGCGATGGCGCGGGCGTACGTTCGCAGGCTCGAACCATCGAGGGAGTACAAACCTGTCTTACTCTCCGTGCCGAAGGGCGACGCGTACGACGAAAGATTCCCGTTCGGCCCGATGAAGTACAGCACGTTGTTGTGCGACACTTCTTTCGCCTTGGCCCCGACGGCGATTCGCACTCCGTAGGCGGACCAGACCCGATTGAGATTGTCGACGCTGCCGGAGAGGAACGTCACCGATGGATCATCGCTGAGGCCCGGCACGGTGAGGGCTCGGCTTTGCACTGAGATCTTGGTGGCGTTCGGATCGGTGTTGACGATCACAAAATGGATCTTCTTACCTTCGGCGCTGACCTCGTGCGAGGCGATTCGAATCTCCGCGCCGAGCACGGGGCAGATGTCGTTGCAGATCGAGTTGTAGAACGCGAGGACGACGACCTGGCCCTTATGCGAGGCGAGGCGCCACTTGTGGCCCCTCTGGGTTTGAAGCGAGATCGGGGGCGCCTCCTCGTATCCGATGTCCTTCAGCCCGATGAACACTTGGAGCGAGATCAGGGTGGGCAGGTTGGGGTTCGTCGTCGGCGTGCCCTTGAGCACGGGTGTCGTCGTCTTCGGGGACGCCGCTTTCCCGTAGGTCTCGAAGAAGTGCTGGGCCACTTCGCCACCGAGACCGAGGACCAAGACCGTAACGATGCTCCACACGATGAACTTGGTGGGCACGGTAATGCGTCGGGGGCGCGCGTTGCCGTGTCGGTCCTTCGGCGCGTTCGCCGCCGCGAAGATCGAGGCGCGCTCTTCTTCGTTCAGCTCGCTGGGATCACGCGAGGTTTCCTCATTGCCGGTCGTCATCTCGCTGCCCATCGCTCGACGTCATTTTTACCATAGGGACTTCGCCGCGACACCGTCAACGCCACGCGATCCGCCGCGACTCTGAGACGAGCGAAATCGCGCGAGTACAGTGGGTTAGTGAGCGACACCGAAAAGGTGCCTGACGAGGGTTCGGCAAAGGAAGTCACGTCTCGTCTGACGAGCGCTTCGGCGATCAAGACGCACCTCACCCTCGTCGTCGGTCTCGCGCTCTGCGCCGTCGCGTTCTGGTTCGAACTGAGTCGCGCCGAGGGGGGCAACGAACTCAGTTGGGCCTACGTCTTCGAATGGCCGCTTCTCGCACTCTTCGCCATCTATATGTGGTGGAAGATCCTTCACCCCGGATTCACGATCAGGCGACCGCGCGAGAAGCCCGGTGTCGCGCCCGAATACCAGAGGATGCTCGAGGCGTGGGAGGGTGAAGTGCGCAAGCTCGAGATGGACCGCAAGTCCGAAGAGTCCCAGAGCCCGCAGGCCGATGACGCATTGAACCGCGACGATGAGTGAGTCGTCGTCACCCACGGTGACGACGGTGAACGGGTGGCCGTCGGCCCGTCGCGTCACGTTGGTCACCATGCTCTCGGCACTCGCTTCGCTCGTCGTGAACGCCGCGCTCGTCTGGCTGGCCACGGCGTTCGATCCACCGCTCCAGCACTATTCGCACTTTCGACTCTCCGACTACGGCACGCTGACCATTGTCGGCGTGGCCGGAGCCGGCGTGGCGTGGTACCTCGCCGCACGAATCCTCACCACGCCACGACGGACTTTTTTCCGCGTCGCGGTCGTGGTCATGGTGGTGCTGTGGGTGCCGGATGTCTGGCTCCTCATCAAGCACGAACCGACGCGCGCGGTCGTCTTTCTGGTCATCATGCACGCCGCCGTCGCATTGATCACCTACAACTTCTTGGTGCACACCGCGCCGGTCGGTGTCCACGACGTGACGAGTGCGGCGGTGGCGCCGCACTTACATCGCGCCGGTGCGCTCGACGCAGACGAGCCACCGACCAGGGTGTCGCGTGGGGTGTGGGTGTTCTTGTTGGTCACGGTGGTGGTCGATTTCGTCGCCGGGCTCGTCGGCATGCTGTACGTCCCATTCGGTCGACCCAACGGACTATTGGTCCATCGGGGGGAGGCGGCCTATCTCATCCACGCCGTGCTCGGCGGCGCGCTCGGTGTTGCCGCCATCGCCGTCGTCCTACACGTATCGAGTCGAAGGTCTCGTCACCGGGTGGATCGCATCGCCGCGATAAGTGGTCTCTGCGGGGTGTTGGTCGGAGCCCTCGGTGGGGTTTTGTGCGCCGTCCACGCGCTTCGACTCTCGGGGATGGCCCTGATGTTCGTCGGCGTCTCCGTGGCGTTCTTCGGCTACCTGATCCCGATGATCGATGACGCGCCTCCGACCGCGCCCGAGAAGTCGTCCGGTCACTGATCGACTCCGACGCGAAGTCTGGCGACCGAAGGCCGCTAGACGATTGTTTCGTCAGATTTGAAACCGCGGAACTCCTCCACGGTCATCGAGCGACGTCCCCGTAGCACCTCGTCCATGGCGCTCGAGTTGGCGTCGTTCTTGGTCACCAGACGCAGGGCCATCACCAACGCGGGGTAGCACCAGAAGTCGCCGCACACCCACAGAATCGCGGCGCCGATCTGTTGGTCCGCGAAGGGATTCAGCGTGGTGGGCGTCATCGAGGACATGTTGGCCAAGTGGAGCATCGAATTGCCGATGTCGTAGAAAGGTCCCGAGGCGAGAAAGCTCAGGGCCATGGCGATGATCGTCATCACGACGTTGGTGAAGAGCAGGGCGCCGACTCGCGCGAAGGGCGTGAGCGTCGGCCGCCACGGGCGCGACGGGATGAATTGGAACCAGAACAAGAGCCCCGACACGAAGAAGCTGCCCAGCATCAAGCTCACGTGAAGGTCAGAATTACCCATCACCGGGTTGAACACGCTCGGAATCATCCACACGACCATCACTACGTTGAAGAAGATGATGGCGAAGAGCGGCGAGAAGACCACCGCGCCGATCCTTCGTAACAACGGTCGCCCGGGTCGAAGGAAGACCCAACGGAGGAGTCGTCGACGTGTCGCGACCGGCAGGGCGAAGACGAGCGGGATCGCCGGCGCTCCGGCGACGTAGAGTGCGGGCGCGGCGAGCATGACGGTGACGTGTTGGATCATGTGCACCCAGAAGTACTCCATCGACCAGTACTGCAGGGGCGAGACGACGCTCAGCGCCGCGACGACGATGCCGGCGTAGGCGAGCCACATCCGACGCCGCCGCCTGAGGGCGTGGGCGCGCGTGGATCGGGCGTTCACGACGCGAAGACCCCGTTCGTGGAGGGCGACGACGAGGACCGCAACGATCGCTATTTCGGGAAAGCCCCAGTGGTGCGTGAGGTAGTTCACGTTCGCGCCGGCGAGGTTCGCTCGAGGCAGGCGTGGGGTGTCGCGGCTACGAGACGCTTCATGCTATTGACCATCCCTCGCGGCTCACCGGTCCCCCCTGGTCCTCACCGAAGCGTACCAAGACCAACACGAACGACGCCGATGAGAACGGGCCCGAGGTCTCGGGACCGCGCACCGTTTCGATCACCCGCCGCGAAGACCAGACGTGGTGCAGGGATCCAGCGCGGCGTTCGCGCACACCGTTGCGTCGTCGCTCAACACGCCAACCGTCGTGGCTCCGAGCGGGGTGACGCCTTGGATGTTCGCCTCGTTCAGATTCACCTGTGACAGATTCGCGCGTCGAAAGTTGTCCGACACCACCACGATCTTCGCGCCAACTCGATCAGTCGATCCAGGGTTCGCCGATGGTCTAGAGCGCGAGGATGCTCGGCTCTTTGCGGATCGCTCCTTCGGCCAACACCGTGAGCGCGAGCAACCATTCATCGGCGTTGACCGAGAGGGCGTGCTCCCCTTCGAGTTCGATCTGGCCGAAGAAGAGGGCGTACCAGATACGGGCGAACGCCACGGCGCTCATGCCCTCCGCGAGAAGACCCGCGTCCTCGAGTGGCTGGACGCGACTGACGATGAGATCGGCAATCTCCTTCTTGGCTTCGGCGATCCCCTTGGACGCGGTGGGATTGTGACGCGCGAAGGACATGCTCTCGATCCGCTGGATTCGAGCCTCGGTCCGGGCGGGTACTTGCGCCTCGACGATGATGACACGCAGGGCTTGGCGCAGATCATCAGTTGTCTTCACCGACATGAGTGGATTGGTGAACGTCTCGGCGAGGCCGTGGAGCACCTCTCGAAACCGGTGAGAGATCGCGCAGGCGATGAGATCTTCGCGATCGTCGAAGTAGCTGTAGAGCAACGCGACCGATATTCCAGCGGCGTAGGCGACGCGTTTCACCCGGAACTGAGTCATCCCATTGAGCTCGATCTCTTGCGAGGCGGCCTGCAGAATCGTGTCCCGCGTCATATTCGGAGGATACATCTGCTCGAGAACTCTCTACTCGTGAAACCACTCACGATCGTTCAGCCGAGCGTCGACGTGGACGAGGAATCGCGCGGCCGTGGCGCCGTCGATGGCTCGATGGTCGAACGTCAGGGCCAAGAGTCCGACGGAATGGATGGCGACCGATTCCTCGCCGCGGAGGCCCGTCACGACAACCGGCTTTCGAGTGACGCCGTCGGTCGCCAGAATCGCAATTTGGGGCTGGTTGATGATGGCACCGGTCAACAGAGTTCCGTAGGGACCAGGGTTGGTGATCGTGAAGGTGGCTCCGCTCAGATCGTCAACGGTCAATCTCTTCGCGCGGGCGTCCAGAGCGATCTGACGGATTCGTCGGGCAATATCGACGAGCGACAGCCGGTTCGCGTGTCGGATCACCGGCACGACGAGACCATCGCCGTCGAGGTCGACCGCGATTCCCAGATTGAGGTCGCGGTGGACGATCAGTTCATCGTTGCCTACCGACGCGTTGATCTGGGGAAAGGCGACGATCGCATCGAGTACGGCGAGCGAGATGAAGGGAAGATAGGTGAGTGTGAACCCTTCACGCACTTTGAAGAGTTCGCCGTGACGCCGCCGATAGCTTTCGACGTGTTCGAAATCGACCTCCTTCACCATCAGGGTGTGGGCCGACGTCGCCTTGGACTCAACCACGCGTCGTGCGGTGAGCCGCCGTGTCGTCGTGAACGGAACGATCTGATTTCGCTCATCGGGCGCGACCGTGCGAGCTTTGACGGCGGCTTCAACGTCATCGCGGGTCAATCGACCACCGGGACCTGTTCCCACGAGATCGGCCGCTTCGAGAGGGTTCGCCGCGAGGAGCCGGCGGACAACCGGCGAGAGTTTGGCGGCGTCGTCACTTTCCGCTTTTGACGCTTCTTTCGCGACCGGCGCGGCGGCGACGCTGTGGGGCGACGGCTCACGAGGGCTCTCGGGTTCGTCGTTACCGATGACCGCCAGAACCGTGCCGACGTCCACGGTCTCGCCCTCTCGCACGAGTATTTCTGAAAGTACGCCGCTCGAAGGAGCTGGAATCTCGGTGTCGACCTTGTCCGTGGAAACCTCGAAGAGGGGCTCTCCCTTCGTGACGACGTCGCCAACGACCTTGAACCATTTGGTTACGGTGCCGTCGGCGACGGTCTCGCCTAGTTGGGGCATCGAGACCGCGGTCATTGTATGGTCAACGCTGGCTGCGAGCGGCGTCGCTCACCTCGACCACATCCAAGTGGCGGGCCATCCAATCAGCACTGAGTGGACGGTGATGATTGATGACGTTGGCGCAGCCGTGGTTGCCTTCGGCTAACACGACGAACTTGGTTTCACCGCGCGCCTCGTTGGCGAGTCGCTCCCCGTCTTGCCATGGGAAGAGACGGTCTCGTTTCCCCATGATCACCATCAACGGCTGCGTGATCTTCTCGGCGTATCCCTCGAGGGTCATGTCCCAGGCTCGACGCTCGGCGGCGTCCGGTGAAGAAGAGTACGAACGAACCTCGAAGGCGTGGCGCGTGAGTGGATTCAAATCCTTCCACGTGGCGCCGAGGTTGTAGGGGCCGGCGAGAGCGATCGTAGCGCGAATTGGGAGGTTCGCACTCGCGAGTCGCGCGGCGTAGAAACCTCCGAGTGAGACGCCCCACACGCCGATTCGGCCGGGGTCGACCTCCGGCATGGACTGAAGATAGGCGATGACGCTCGCACCGACCACCTCCCACTCCGGGCGAATCGGGAGCGTCCACTCCGCTTCTCCCTGCCCTGGACCGTCGAGGGCGAACGTCGCCATCCCGCGGTCGTGGAAGGTCCTCTCCACTTCTCGGAACTCTTCCTTCGTCGAGTCGAGACCGGGAATCAACAGGACCGTGGGATGAGGCCCGTTCCCCAGGGGAGGTCGAAAGACGCCGACCAGTCTGGAGTCCTCGAAGGGGATTTCGTGACGACTCCCCGGCGGCACGAAGAGCGGCGTCGCGCGAACGAGCGCGTCAACGCCGCGAGAGTGCGCGTCGCGCGCCTGATCAGGATCGTGAACGAACATGAACTTGCCGAAATGAAAGTACGTGGCCGCTCGAGCGAAGAATTCTCCCGCGCTCCGACGACGGTCATCGTTCAGGGCCTCCTCACCGAGGGCCAACTGCTCCTCAGCGCCGGCGCACCACGCCGCGCACCAGTCATTCCAGTGCTCGAGGGGACCCGTGATTCGCTTGTAGTCGCTCGCGTCCACGCCGTTGGCGGTGAATCGCGGTTCCCAGTTGGCGATCGCCGTCTCGAGAAGTACGTCAGCCATAATGCCCCCTCAGACGTCGTATTTAATGCTGATGGTAATGGACATGGGACGGCCCTGAACAGGGCTCCGGTCTTGAAATCTTTTCACTATGAAATGGCCCCGTGACCTTGTTTCACCCGTGGGTCATCGTTAGGGTTACGAAATCGCCCTTCGGGCGTTCGACTCTGGAATAACGCACATTGGGGGATGCCGGGGCCGCGTAAATGCAGGGGGAGAAATTATGAAAGGGAAAAGGCGACTTTTTCGCGCGTTCGGTGTGGTTTCGGTCGCACTGGCGTCTCTAACGGCCGTTTCTACGTCGAGTGGGGCGTCGTCAAACGGAACAATTGCCAAGGGCCAACCAGTTCTGATCGGGGCGTCACTCTCAATAACGGGTGACTTCAACGGCGACGGTCAGGCCTTTCAACAGGGTTACAAACTGTGGGCCGCTGACCAGAACGCCAAAGGCGGACTGCTGGGTCACAAGATTGTGTTGAAGATTTTGAATGACACCTCGGACCCAACTCAGGTCGTTACGAACTATCAGGCGCTAATTTCAAGTTTCCACGTGAATCTGACCTTTGGTCCGTTCTCGTCTCTCTTGACACTGCCGGCGGCCAAGGCCGTCAACCGATATGGCTATGCCATGGTCGAAGGCGCGGGCGGAGCACCGTCTATATTCCAATCGGGACTGCACAATGTCTTTGACGCGGCGTTGCCCGTGGCCAACGGACTCGTGCCTTTCGCACAGTGGATCGCGTCGTTGCCCAAGAGTCAACGACCCAAGACCATTGCCTACGTCACGTCGACGGACCCTTTCACCGAGCCCCAGATTCCGATTGCGGAGAAGATCATCAAGGCAGCCGGCGTAAAGACAGTCTTCTACAAGACGTTCCCCGCCGAAGCAACGGACTACACGTCGATTGCTGACTCGGTGGCCGCCGCGAACGCACAAGTAGTGATTTTGGGATCGGTCGACGTTCCGACAGTGTCGGCGTTCATGCAGGCCTTCGAACAGGCGCACTACAACCCCAA
>CALGFJ010000103.1 GCA_937881055.1 uncultured Acidimicrobiaceae bacterium
CTCATCGAGACCGACGACGTGTTCGACACCTTCGAACGATCGCCACGCCGACCACGCGGTTCGTTCCCCGAGCTCGTGGCGAAGTGACGCGCGATAGAGGGCGTCGGCGGCGCCGAGGTGCGCGAAGAGACCGCGACTGTCCAATACCGTTCGGGACCCTTCGGGCCGCGCGCCTACTAACACGTGGTCGTGCAGATGAGGTTCGCCGTGCCGGTTGACGCCGTGCGTGAAACTCACGATCCCCGTCCAACGCCCGGCGTGATCGCGATCCTCTCCCGCGCGGCGATCGCGCACGACCAGGGCGTGCTCTTCGAGGTAGTCAACGGCCGCCTTCACCGACGCGCGGTGGGCGGACACGACACCGGGAGCGTGATCGGGGTCCATCGCCAGAAGGATCGACGTCGGTCGCGGCGCCGCGACCACGATGTCGTAGCCGAGGACGGCGGAGCGTTCGGTGGTGCGCAGCACGCTCGCCACGGCGCGGGGATCACTGACGTCGCCCGCACCGCGCAGCCACCATCCAGGTCCCCCCTCGCGTAAACCTTCGATTTCGAGGGCCCGGTCTTCGGTGAAGTAGCGAACGTCGTTCGTTCGACGCGTCAAGATTCGGATCACTGGACACCCCGGTGTCCAACGGTCGTCTAGAGGGAGGCGGCGATCCTCTTGGCGAGCTCGTGCCCGGCCTTGGCGAACTTCGGTGTCGCCACGACCGCACCGTCTCCGGCGCACAACATGAGCTGATCGAGGAACAGTTCGTTGCTGACCCGGAACTTGACCGCGTGTCGCCCGTCGTCCAGGGTCAGCCACTGGGCGTTAGGCAACGGTTCGAACAACCAGCGGAGCCACGACTCGATGACCACGATCACCTCGTCGCCCTCCTCACCGACTTGGGTCAGCCAGTTGACGACCGTGTCGGGCGGACGCTCCTCGGTGGCGTCGGACGTGGCGACGACCGCGTTCACCCGGTCCACTCGGAACGTGCGCCACGATTCGCGGGTGGTGCAGTAGGCCCGCACGTAGGTGTGGC
>CALGFJ010000104.1 GCA_937881055.1 uncultured Acidimicrobiaceae bacterium
GTCGCCACCCCCGGATACGGCAGGGTCGCCACGTCACAGGCCCGAAGGACGCGTGGACCTTGAGCGGCGACACCCGGTCCACCCACGTCCACCACGCCGCCCATGGCTTCGATCTTTCGAAGGAGCATCTCCATGTGTTCGGGGTGGGCGTCGACGACGCGCACTTCGCCGCCAGTGATGAGACCTGAGGCGAGATACGTCGCGCTCACGACGCGGTCCGTCACCACCTCGTGACGCGCGGGACGCAACTCATCGACGCCGTCGATCGTGAGGCGTGACGTGCCGAGTCCCTCGATTCGCGCGCCCATGGCGATGAGCTGTTTCGCGAGGTCTTCCACTTCGGGTTCGCGAGCGGCGTTGTCGATCACCGAGCGACCCTCGGCGAGCACGCAGGCCATGAGCAGATTGTCGGTGGCGGTGTGACTCGGGTACTCGAGCGTGATGCGCGCCGCACGCATCCGTGGTCGGTCGATCGTCGCGCGGATGAAGTTTCGGTCGTTACGGAACGTCGCCCCCATGGCCGTGAGGCCGTCCGTGTGGAAATTGATCGGACGCTGACCGAAGTCGTCGCCACCGGGCAGCGCCATGTTGGCTCGCCCGCAACGTGCGAGCAGCGGGCCGAGGATCACGATCGACGCGCGCATCGCTTCGAACAGTCGTGCGGGAGCGACGGGATTCAGGTCGCAAGGATCGGGAACGATGATCGAGAGTTCGTGCTCGCCGGGCCGTCCCACGCTGCACCCCAACGCCTCGAGAAGTTCCGCCATCATGCCGACGTCCGTGATATGCGGCACGTTCGTCAGGTGGTGCTCTCCCGACGCGAGTAGGCAGGCCGCCATCTCTTTCAGCACCGCGTTCTTGGCGCCAAAGGCCTGGACGTCGCCCTCGAGGGGTCCGGCGGGCTTGACGACGAGCGTTGTCACCCTTCAAGTATTGCCGGTTACACGAAATTCCCCCGGGACGAGGTCGAAGAGGCCCCGGACACTACTCTGGGGTCGTGCTCCAACCGTCCCGACCGGACCGCAACATCGCCCTGGAGATGGTCCGCGTCACCGAAGCCGCCGCCATCGCCGCCGCGCGCTGGGCCGGCCGGGGCGACAAGAACGCGGCCGACGGCGCGGCGGTCGACGCGATGCGTTTCGTGCTGGGCGGCGTCGCGATGGACGGCGTCGTCGTTATCGGCGAAGGCGAAAAGGACGACGCTCCGATGCTCTACAACGGGGAGCGGATCGGCGACGGTCGCCCGCCGCTCGTCGACATCGCCGTTGACCCGGTCGACGGAACGACGCTCACCGCCATGGGGCGAAACGGCGCTCTCGCCGTGATCGCCCTTTCGGAACGCGGCACGATGTTCAATCCCGGACCGTGCGTCTACATGAACAAGATCGCCGTCGGACCACGCGGCCGCGGTTCGGTCGATCTCAATGCGTCGGTAAGCGACAACCTGACTGAGTTGTCCAAACGACTGAAGAAGCCAATCCCCGAACTAGGAGTGGTGATCCTCGATCGTCCCCGCCACGACTTGTTGATCGCCGAGGTCCGCGACGCCGGAGCGCGCGTGATCTCGATCTCGGACGGCGACGTCGCCGGCGCCATCGCGACCGGCTGGCCGAACTCCGGGGCCGACATCCTCATGGGCGTCGGCGGCACGCCAGAAGGCGTCATCGCGGCGGCGGCGTTGAAGGGACTGGGCGGCGAGATCCAGGGCATGCTCATCGCGCGCGACGACGAAGAACGCCGTATGGCCGAGGGACTCGGCTACGACTTCACACGAGTCCTGACGACGGACGACCTCGTCGCCAGCGACAACTGCTTCTTCTCGGCGACGGCAATCACGGACGGCGACTTCTTACAAGGCGTGCGCTTCCACGACTTCGGCGCCACCACACAGTCGATGGTCGTTCGTTCGCGCTCGGGCACCGTGAGAACGATCGAGACGTTTCACCGGCACAACAAACTCGAAGAGTTCACCTCCGCCGGCTTCTGAGACTTGTTCGATTGTTCACGAAGGGTGAATA
Organism: uncultured Acidimicrobiaceae bacterium; assembly: GCA_937881055.1. Classification (GTDB taxonomy): domain Bacteria; phylum Actinomycetota; class Acidimicrobiia; order Acidimicrobiales; family RAAP-2; genus RAAP-2. Next base: position 2,019 of record CALGFJ010000104.1, read on the forward strand.
CTCCGTCATTCGCGCGCATTCTCCGATTGCAAAGACCACCTCGTCGTC
>CALGFJ010000105.1 GCA_937881055.1 uncultured Acidimicrobiaceae bacterium
TCAAGCGGAGAGATGCTGAAGCGCGGCGTCCTCGCGTCCCTCCTCGGTGCGACGCTCACTTTCGCCGTGGTTGCGACGCCGACCACGGCGATGGACGCGGTGTCGAGCCACATGAGCCACGCCATGGGTTGCGCCGCTGCTGCTTCGGCGTACCCCGGATCGCGACCGACCGACTGCGTCGCTTTGAGCAATGACACTGTCTTCGTCGACGACACGGTCGTGAGTGCGAAATGGTCGCTGACCGCCGACAAATTCGGTTTCACGAACCTGTGCGCGGCCGTCACGATTCGCAATCAGAACAAGTCGACGTACTTCTTCAACGACTTCAACATGACGTTGCGTCCTCCGGAAAGCGACGTCACCGTATTGAACTTCACTGCCAAGCACGCGCTCGAAGATGGCTTCATCGCTCCGGGAGGAACCGCGAAGGGCAATATCTGCTTCGACTATTTCGGTCAAGCGGGCCAGTACGTTGCCATGTACTCACCGCGCGCTCACAGTCCAATCCGAGGTATTTGGCTCGTTAAAATCGATTGACACCATCGAGGGCGTTCCGCGGTGCAACCTTCGCGAGGGGGCCGGAGGTGAACCAATCCCCGTCACTCAATGTGAAGAGATCTCTCATACCGTCGTTGGTACGACCGGGATACGTCAGTCCGGAGTAATAAGTGTCGCACGCACCGACTTGGGGAGTCCCGCGACGACCTGCTCATAGGAATGCGTGACCATCTGGAGGATCACGGCGTCAGGTACCGTACCGTCCAACTGGACGGTATTCCAGTGTCGCTTGTTGAGGTGGTAGCCGGGGATCACCGCTGAATACTGGTCTCGGAGTTCGAGTGCGAGTTCCGGTTCGCACTTCAACGAAATTGCTTCCGGCGAACTTTCGGGCGAAAGTATCGCAAAGATCTTGCCGCCCACCTTGAGTACGTCGACCTCGGGACCGAACGGCTGTTCCTCGACGACGCCCGCGAGCGCCGACGCGTACTCCGAGATCTCTTCGAGGCTCACCGTGAGTACTGGTAGCGGGACGACGCGTGTGAAATCAATCTTCGATCTCTTGATACAGGTCGTGCGAGATTATCTTCCCGGGGAAATCGCCGGGATGCGCTTCGCGCCAGGCCTTCATCGCTGCGCTGTCTCCAATTGACTCGTTCACGGCACCGTTGTCCGCCAGTCCCTTGAAGTGCTGGATCACGACGACTCGAAAGACGTCCTTGCCGGCCACTCCCGTGAGAAGCTCAACCTTGGAGACGCCCGATTCGACGAAGGCCTTCGTCAAACTCTTGATCGTTTCCATGAACTCGTCGGACTTCCCGGGGTTCGGCTCCCAGATAGATATCTCATACGCCTTCGCCATGCGTCAACCTTTCATCAGGTGGCCGAGTACCCAGCCACGCGCCAATAGTCGAGAATCTAGTAACTCCCTGTCACCCGCGCTCGGGGCCCTTGGCAGAGGTGCCGATAGCCTCGATCCATGACATTTCACCTCGCACAGTGCAACATCGTGAAATTGAAAGCGCCCCTCGACTCTCCGATCGTTGCCGGCTTCGTCGCCGCGCTAGAACCCATAAACGCCTTGGCCGATTCGGCGCCAGGTTTCGTATGGCGCTTGAAGACCGACGGCGGCGATGCAACGAGCATCCGAGTGTTCGCCGATGACCAGATAATCCTCAATATGAGTGTGTGGGAGTCCATGGAGGCTCTTTCGAACTACGTCTATCGGAGCGGCCACAAAGACGTGCTGCGCCAGCGTCGACAGTGGGCGGACCACTTCGAAGGTGTCCAGGCGGCAATGTGGTGGATCCGCGCCGGAACGGTCCCGGAGCCCTCCGAAGCGGTCGTTCGCCTGGATCATCTGTCGCGCGTCGGTGCCAGTGCGTACGCCTTCACGTTCCGAACAATCTTCGCGGCGCCGGACGACCGTGACACGGAGTAGCGGAATTACGACACGACCGTCGACGCGTCGATACGTCTGACGGTGATGTCGCATTCCCGCTAGTGCGCGTGACGAAGTCGCGTTAGGTTCACTGCATGGTCGAAGACTTTGAACGCTGTTATCTGGCGCTGCAGTCCCGCGATCCGCGATTCGACGGATGGTTTTACACGGCGGTGACCTCAACGCATATCTACTGTCGACCGAGTTGCCCGGCCCAAACCCCGATGCGCAAGAACGTCCGCTTCTATCCCTCGGCGGCCGCCGCGCAGCTCGCCGGGTTTCGCGCCTGCAAACGTTGCCGACCGGACGCCTCGCCCGGATCTCCCGAGTGGAACTCACGTGCCGACGTCGCTGCTCGAGCCATGCGCCTCATCGCTGACGGGCTCGTCGACCGCGAGGGAGTCAACGGCCTCGCCCAACAACTCGGCTACAGCGTGCGTCAACTCGAACGAGTCTTGCAACACGAGATCGGCGCGGGTCCGATTGCGATCGCGCGCGCCCAACGCGCCCAGAC
>CALGFJ010000106.1 GCA_937881055.1 uncultured Acidimicrobiaceae bacterium
GCGGAGGAGGTGGGATTTGAACCCACGGTGCCCGGAGACACAGCAGTTTTCGAGACTGCCCGATTCGGCCGCTCTCGCACCCCTCCGTCGAGAAGTCTACAACGCGTGATCATCGCCACTTCGAGAGGACTCGGCGCGGGCCGCTTCTCGGTAAGTTCAATGTCGTGGATGACACGGCGAACGATGAGCTCTTCATGCGCGCGGCGCTCGACATCGCGATCGTCGCCGCCGGACACGACGATGTCCCCGTGGGGTGCGTGCTCGTAGAGAACGACGTCGTGATCGGCGTCGGGGAGAATCGGCGCGAGCTCGATCAAGACGCCACGGCGCACGCCGAAGTAGTGGCGCTACGTGACGCGGCGCTCTCGCGACCGTCGTGGCGCATGGATGACGTCACGGCCTACGTCACGTTGGAGCCGTGCGTCATGTGCGCCGGGGCGCTCCTCAACGCGCGAATTCGGCGCGTCGTGATCGGTGCGCTCGACGAGAAGGCCGGCGCCGTCGGCTCGCGCTACAACGTCTTGAGTGACCCGCGACTCTTGCACGAGGCATCGCTCACGTACGGCGTGCTCGCCGACGAGTCGGCCGAGCTGTTGCGCGCGTTCTTCCAAGAGCGTCGTCCGGACTAGTGCGATCAAAGAGTTGTGTTGATGACACCAACTCGTCACGGTCGCGAAACGTCTCGGTCCTAGTTTCGCGACCGTGCTGAACGACATCGACGCGACGCTCGAGGGTCAACGAGTCGTCGTGGTTGGCGGCGGCGTGTTCGGCACGATGCACGCGTTCTTCGCGCTGGCGCGTGGGGCGAGCGTGGTGCACTTCGAACGCGACCCGGTGCCGAGTGGCGCCACGGTGCGCAATTTCGGTCTCGTCTGGGTGAGCGGTCGTGCGGTGGGGCGCGAGCTCTCGCTGGCGTTGCGCGCACGGGCCCTGTGGGAGGACATCGCGCGCGACGTACCCGACATTGGCTTTCGCCCGAACGGCTCGATCACGCTCATCAACAACGACCAAGAGCTTCACGTCGCCGAACTCGCGATGCGACGAAGCGACGCCGAGGTGCGAGAATTCGAGTTGCTGTCGCCCGAGGAGATCGTCCAACGCAATCCCGCGCTGCGAGGTGAATTCATGTCCGGACTGTACTGCGGTCGCGACGCGGCAGTCGAGTCACGCGTGGCCCTCGGCGCCCTTCGCACGCACATGGAAAGCACTCGTCGCTACGAGTTCCTTCCCGGGCGCGAACTCGTGGGTGTCGTGGACCACGCGGCCATCGATCATCGCGGCGTGCACTACGCCGGTGATCACGTCATCCTCTGTCTCGGGGCGTCGTTGAGCGGATTCGCCGCGGAGTTGTTCGACGTCGAGCCGCTGCGTACGGTTCGTCTCTACATGGCCGAAACCGAGCCGTTCGATCAGTCGCTGTCGACGTCGGTCGCCAACGGCGACTCCTTCCGGTACTACCCGGGGTTCGCCGAGTTCGCGCGCGACATCCTGGACGATCAGCGCTCGCCCGCGGCGGATTTCGCCATTCAACTGCTGTGCCAGCAACGACTTCACGGCGGTCTCACGATCGGCGACACGCACGAACCAGAGACGCCCGGACACTTCGAGACGTTGGATCGTCCCATGGACGTGATCGAAGCCGCCGCACGCCAGTTGATCGGACCCGCGATGCCTCGAATCGAGCGACGTTGGAGCGGTGTCTATCACCAGTTGGCGGACCCCAAGCCCGACGAGATCTATTTCCGCAAGCAGATCGCTGGCGGAGTAAGTGTTGTAACCGGCGCCGGAGGTCGAGGAATGACCCTCGCCCCGGCCATCGCGGAGGAGAGTTTTCAATGAATGACGTGGAGTTGATCTGTTTCGACATGGCCGGTACGACCGTGCTCGACAATGGCCTCGTGCTGGAGGCCTTTCGCCGCACCATCGAGGACCTGGACGTCCCATCCGACGAGGCCGATACCGCCGAGGCTTACGTCATCGAGACGATGGGTCAGTCGAAGATCGAGGTCTTCACCGCACTCTTCGGCGAACGCGCCGCGGTCGCCAACGAGGCCTTCGAACGGAACTTCGTCGAATCGGCCCAAGTGCTCGGCGTCAGCGAAATACCGGGCGCGCGTTCGACCGTCGAAACCTTGCGCGACGTCGGGCTGCAGGTGGCTCTCACGACGGGCTTCTCACCGTCCACTCGAGAGGCCCTCATCGACGTCCTCGGGTGGGGTGACCTGTTCGAGCTTCGCGTGTCGCCCGCCGACGCCGGTCGAGGTCGGCCCGCGCCGGACATGCTCTGGACGTGCGCACTCAAAGCGCAGATCACGGCGGCGAGTTCCTTGATGGTCGTGGGCGACACGGCCTCGGACATGGTGGCGGGTCTTCGTGCCGGCGCTGGGTACTGCGTGGGGGTTCTTTCGGGCAATGACGATCAAGCTCGTCTCATCGCCAACGGCGCGGACGACGTCATTGATTCGGTCGTCGACTTGCTCAGCTTTGACCTACTGGTGACCCATTAGTCATTGGCGCCAGGTCTGCCATTCGTTCGTGAACCTTCACAAACTCTTGGTGCGATGCGCGCGGCCGCGGCGAGTCACTGTCCGGCGTCGAACAACTCCACGTGGTGACAGTTCGGGCAATGGTAGGCGCTGACGATCCAGTTCTTCTCTTGCATCTCGGCCAGTTGACCGAGAAAGAACTTCGCCGCTGGTCCCGATCCGCCCGTCACCAACGTTTCCTGACCCAACGGCGCCAGTTCACCTTGGCAGCGCAAACACTTCAAACTCGGGGCGTCACTCACAGTTCACTTTCCTCCTGCGTCGAAACGTTCGCAAAGAATCCGTGAATTCGTCACACACGTTGCTCCGACGCGTCACACTCGGCTAACTCTCGCAACTTACTCTCATCGCGAGTCACCAACCCGGTGCACTCACCTTTAGGAGGACGACGAGTGTCGACAAAGAAAATGAAGGTGGCGGTCGCCGCTGGACTGGTGAGCACCATGCTGGCAGGTGTTTCATTAGTGAGCGGTGGCGCGAACGCAGCCACCAAGAAGGTGAACTGGGCGACGGTGTCGTCGGCCCAAGCAGGCGGAGGGATGAAAGCGTTGGTCAAGGCCGCCAAGAAGGAGGGCCACGTCAACGTCATCACCATTCCGTTCGCGGGATGGGCGAACTACGGCCTCATCATGAAGGACTTCACGGCGAAGTACGGCATCCACATCAACGACGCCAACCCCGAGGGATCGAGTGCGCAAGAGATCACCGCGATCCAACAGGACAAAGGTCGTGCGGATGCTCCGGATGTCGTGGACGTCGGTACCAGTTACGCCACCGAGAACATGGGCCTCTGGGCTCCTTACAAGGTGGCGACGTGGAGCTTGATTCCCGCGGCGTCGAAGGACCCGAACGGACGTTGGTTCGATGACTACGGCGGCTACGTCGCGATCGGTTGTGACACGAAGATCGTGACGACCTGCCCGACGTCCTTCGCGGACCTGACCAACCCGGCCTACAAGAACGAAGTCGCCATCAACAACGACCCGACCTCGGCGTCGGCGGCGTTCTACGCGGTGTGGGCGGCGTCAATCGCCAACGGCGGTTCGTACGCCAACATTCAGCCGGGCATCACGTTCTTCGCCAACCTGAACAAGATCGGCAACTTCGTGCCCGGTGGCACGGCGGCGACGGCCGCGGCGGGCACCACGCCGATCCTGATCTGGTGGGACTACTTGCAGAACGGCGTCGCGGCGAGCGTCCCGGGCTGGAAGTCAGTGATTCCTTCCGACGGAACGATTGCGGCGTACTACACCCAGGCGATCACCAAGGACTCTCCGGACCCGGCGGCCGCTCGCCTCTGGGAGGAGTTCCTGTACTCATCTCTCGGACAGAACCTGTTCTTGCAGGGCTACGCCCGACCAATTGAGCTGCCCGGCATGATTGCCAACAACACGGTGAACCAGGGATTCTTGGCGAAGCTGCCCGCGGCCCCCAAGGGCGCGGTGACGTTCCCGACCATGACCCAGGTGAATACCGCCAAGGCCACGATCGCGTCCAACTGGGCCTCGGCCATGAGCGGCAGTTGAACAGCCGTACATCGCAATGACATCTGAACTCATCACTGACACCAGTCCTTCCCCGTCTGGTGTCAGTGATGAGGTCAACGCGAAGAAGTCATTACCGGGTGCACTGATTCGGTCTCTCCGAACCGGTGCACCCGTGCTTCCGTTTCTCGCGTACGTCTCGCTGGGGCTCTTGCTGCCGACCATCGCCATCATCAACCTGGCGTTTCGATCGAACGCCGGCAAGTTGACGCTGGCCAACATGAAAGTGATTCTCTGTGTTTCGAACAACCCGACGTGTCTCCAGTACCGAGCCGGGTTCGAGACCAGCCTGAAGTTGGCTCTCGTCACCTCGATCGTCCCCGGCATCCTCGGCACGCTCGTGGCCTACGCCATCGCCACGTCGGAGCACGAACTCTTCAAGAGGTTGACCGCCGCGTGCTCGGGCGTGCTCGCGCAGTTCGGCGGGGTCAACCTCGCCTTCATGTTCATCGCGAGCTTCAGCGCCGTTGGGGGCGTCGCGACCCACTGGCTGGCCGAGATCGGCCTCAACCCCTGGGACCACGGCTTCAACCTCTACAAGTTCTGGGGCGTGGCTTTCGTCTACATGTACTTCCAAATCCCCCTCATGATCCTGATCATCACGCCAGCCTTCGCCGGGCTCAAGGAGTCCTGGCGCGAGGCGGCCGAGAACCTCGGCGCCTCGTCGTGGCGCTACTGGCGACACGTGGGACTGCCGGTGCTGGCGCCGGCCGTGCTGGGTGGCATGTTTCTGTTGTTCGGCAGCGGCTTCTCGGCCTACGCCACCGCCGAGGCCCTCACGACCGGCACCATCGCGATTACGCCGATCCAGATCGGCGCCATCCTCCAGGGCAACGTGCTCTCCGGCGAAGCCAATCTCGCCTACGCCCTGGGCTTCGCGATGATCGTCATCTTGGGGGTATCGGTGATCGGCTACGCGCTCCTTCGCCGGAGGACGTCACGATGGCTTCGCTAGAACTGGGCTACGCGCTCGAAGGCGAAGATTTCCCGGAGGTGTACTCCCCACGCAAGTGGTCGCGGTCGTGGGTCCGACGGGTTCATTGGGGGCGCGGCACCGCACTCTTTCTCGCCGCGGTGTACTTCATCGTGCCCTTCTACGCCGCGATGCAGTTCTCCCTGCAGGACATAAACCATCACTTCTCGCTGCAGCCCCTGACGCAGATCGCCCAGGCACCGGGCTTCTTCGCGGCGCTGTGGCTCTCGACGCAGTTGGCGATTGCGACGATGGCCATCGTTTTGGTACTCATGGTGCCGACCATGATCTACGTGCACCTGCGTCTGCCACGGTTTCGCCGAGTGATGGAAGTCATCACCATCCTGCCGATCGTCATCCCGCCGATCGTGCTCATCGTGGGCGTCGACGGCGTAACGCCGCTGTGGTTGAAGTCTTCGCAGTGGCTGCTGGCCCTGATCTACGTGGTCCTCGCCATGCCGTACGTGTACCGGTCGCTGGACGCCGGTCTCGGCGCGCTCGATCTGAAGACGCTGGTCGAAGCGGCGCGGTCCCTCGGCTCCGGCTGGATCTCTATCATCTGGCGAGTCCTCGTTCCGAATCTTCGCAGCGCCCTTCTGTCCGCGTCGGTGCTCACGCTCGCATTGGTGTTCGGTGAGTTCACCATCGCTAGCCTCGACGGGTGGACGACGATCCCGGTGTGGATTTATCTCACTCCTTCCATCAATCCGCGCATCAACACGCTCGTCGCGATGATGGCGCTGCTCGTCACCGCACTGGTGCTTATGTTGATCGTGTCGTTCGACCGTTCGAAGTCTCATAACTCCAGGAGGAGCTGATGTCCATGGTCACCCAGATTCCGCCTTCTACGACGTCTGACGCAGTGCCGGCGAACGCCGGAGCCCCGGTGGTACTCGATAACCTCACGCGTCGCTTCGGCACCACGAAGGCGCTCGACGGCTTCTCACTCAGGATCGAGCCGGGAGAGTTCGTCGCGCTGCTGGGCCCGTCGGGCTGCGGCAAGACGACGGCCCTTCGCGTACTGGCCGGCTTCGAGCGACCGGACATCGGAAAGGTGATGGTCGACGGTCGCGACATCGTGCACATACCGGCGCAGAAGCGCGACATGGGGATGGTCTTTCAGAGCTACTCACTCTTTCCCAACATGAGCGCTCGCGACAACGTGGCCTTCGGTCTGCAACTCCGTCACCAGCGAAGCGCCTCACGTCGCGCGCGCTCCGAAGCGCTGTTGGAACTGGTGGGTCTCGCCGAACACACGACGAAGTACCCCCATCAGCTTTCCGGGGGCCAGCAACAGCGCGTGGCGTTGGCCCGTGCGCTGGCGATCGAGCCGCGCGTCCTGCTGTTGGATGAGCCCCTCTCCGCGCTCGACGCCAAGGTGCGCGCCGAATTGCGCGACCAGATTCGAGCGCTGCAGCAACGCCTCATGATCACGACCGTCTTCGTCACCCACGACCAAGAGGAAGCCCTTTCGATGGCCGACCGAGTCTGCGTGATGTCGCGCGGGCGCGCCGAACAGATCGCGACACCGGCCGAGCTCTACTCCAAGCCGTCGACTGAATTCGTCGCGCAGTTCGTCGGCGTCTCGAGTCGCGTGAGTGTCGTGCGCACCGGTGACCACGTGGCGCTTTTCGGCCGCGACGTCAAGATCCGTGGGGAGGTCCCGACGGGCGTGGAGTCCCTCGACGCGCTGCTGCGCCCCGAGGACGTCGACGTGATCGTCGCGCCGACGGGACTGGGCATCGTCACGCACAAAAGTTTCCTCGGGGCGACGACGCGCCTCGAAGTCGGTATCGGCGGTGCGAAGGTGAAGGCCGACGTGTTGAGTAGTGCCGCCGACGTCTTCGAGCTCGGCACGCGCGTCGACGTCGTTGCCAACGCTCGCGACGTCCTCGTCACCGAGGCTCGGCCAACGACCTAACCAGCGGTTCCCAGTCGCGCAACGTTCCGACGTCGAGTCCCTCCACCTTGCCCGAGTCGTCCCAGGTTCGCAGGGCGAGCGCGTCGCCAAAGCCCGGGTGCTGTTCGAATCTCTGACACTCGTCTTCATTCAAGAGACCTCCCTGGGCGACCAGGGTGGCCTGGGACGCACTCGACAGCTGCTGGTAGTACCGAGGCTCTCTCGTGCAGCGCCAGCGCTTGGCGAGTACGTGCATCGCCACCGGTTGCGCTACGGACGGAGCGAAGAGGCGAGCGAGGATGCGCGCACCACGAGCTTCGTGATCGTCGTCTTCACTCGAAAGGTCGTATCCGGGACCACCTTGGACGTCGAAAGCGAGATGGCCGACGTCGTGGAAGAGCGCCGCGACGATCAGGGCCTCGCTCGCGCTGGCGTCGCGGGCCAGTGCCGCGCACTGCAGGGCGTGATCGGTCTGCGTGATCGACTCGCCGTAGTTCTGATCGCCGAGTCGTTCGTAGAGTTCGAAGAGTTCGTCGACGGTCGTGGGGTCACTCACCACCTTGA
>CALGFJ010000107.1 GCA_937881055.1 uncultured Acidimicrobiaceae bacterium
TCCGAGAGATGGTGGTGACGACCACGGCCCGGGAGTTGCTTACCGGGTAGCCCCAGCGGAAACCGGAACGGAGTTTGATCCGAACGTTGGTTCCGGCCCGCACACGTATGACGCAGGGCGACTCGGTTGACACGAAATGCACGGAAGGGTTCGCGACGACGCCACACGCCGACGCCTTCGACGGCAGGGTCGTCGTGGCTGACGCCGCTCCGGCGATTGATCCCGTCGCCGCGAGGATCGACGACGTCACCGCCGCGACGGCCAGTGTGCGCCGGAGAAAGACGCCGAGGGTTCCCTTCATGACACCATTCTCCCACCCCACGTGCACCACGTCTCGTCGTGATGAACGGTTCGCAGTTCGAACGCTCGAGCGCGCACGTTAGTAGCGTTCATCACGACTTCCGATCCATTTGAATGCGACGTTCTCGAGACTTTTGCGCCCTTGGATCAGACATCGGGGTCTCATTGAGTACCGGTCCCCACACGCTCACAATTTCACGTTGTTCACTGGTTCCCTTCGGACGCACCGGCATCGGGCGAGGGAATGACGCCGCGCTTCGCCGAAGCGATCCAAATTTGCATTTCGGGCGTACTACTGGTGTAGGGCGAATCATCGTGAGGACCGGTGCCGAAAGGAGTTGATGCCAGCAGTGTCGTAGTCCCCTCTCCCGGCTCCTTTCGGCCTCCTCACGTGTTGTTGCTCGCACCGCACGCTTCGAAGACGTTCGGTACAACTCGGAGCGACGCGAAACATTGCACTCGCGTCGCCATCACCTTCGTCACACGATGTCACCGACGTAGTGTTGGGCCTCTAGTTCATAGTGAAGGGATGTCCCATGATTTTCGGAGCGCACGTAATCGTCTTCACCCATGACGCCGAGGCCGACCGGGCCTTCTTCCGCGACGTCCTCGACATGGCGAGCGTCGACTCGGGTGGCGGGTGGCTCATCTTCGAGATGCCTCCATCGGAGATCGCGTTTCATCCGATTGACGGGGACCCGACGAACGAGATCTACCTCTTGTGCGACGACCTGGTCGTCGAAATGCAACGACTCGAATCCAAGGGCGTGGCCTTCTCCCAGGTGGACGAAGAACGTTGGGGCACGGTCACGAGGTTCACGCTGCCCGGCGGCACGACGATCGGTCTGTATCAGCCCAAACACCCCACGGCCCTTCGACGCGCCTAACGCGCACGAGCCAGAGGGCATATTGAGGGTGACGAATAGCCGACGGAGGTCTTCAGTCGCGCACCAACGGCTCGTCGTCGTTCTCGAGGAACTGTTCAGCCCGCACTCGTCGACACTCGCCGACTCAACAGCGCCGCTGCGCTGAGCCCGGCCAGCGCGAAGAACGCAATCACCAACTCGGTGCCGTGACGGAACGCGACGATCGGGTCAGCGACGTTCAAGCCCGCGAGGATCGCGATCAGACCGGCGACACCGAGCACGGTGCCGATCTGGCGCGACATGTTGAGGACACCGCTGCCGGTGCCAAAACGGGCCGGGGGAATCGACGCGGTTCCGGCGCCGATCAGCGACGGTATGGCGAGCCCGACGCCCGCTCCTCCCAGCAGCTGGACCGGCAAGAGGTGGGTGAGGTAGGCGGCGTGCACTTGCATCTGGGTGAGCCAGAGAGACTGCGCGGCGACGTTGACGAAGCATCCGATGACGGCGACACGCCCCGCTCCCCCGAGCTTCACCGTAAGCCGCGGTGCCACGACGCGCGCGAACGGCAGGACCATCAGTGGTCCCGGAGCGATGGCGAGTCCCGCGTCGATCGCCGAGAAGTGCCATACACCGGTCAAGAACTCCACCATGTTCAACAGGAACGCACCAAAGCCCGCGTAGTAGGCGATCGACGCGAGGATCGCACCGTTGAACGATCTCGATTCGAGCAACGCGAGGTCGACGACCGGCGCGTCGTGACGGGCCGATCGCACGGCGACACCGATGGCGGACGCGACCGCGAGTGCCAATAACCCAATGAAGTCCTTGGATGTCCAACCCCACGACGGTGCCTTCACGAGGGCGAGCGCCAACGAACCCGCGGCGAGCGCCACGAGAACGGCACCCAGCAGATCCGGACGAGCGTCCGCGGTCTCGTCGCGGCTTTCCGGAAGCACCTTGAAGGCGAGGAACACCGTGACGACGCCGACCGGAATGTTGATCCAAAAGACCCAGCGCCACGACACCTCGACGAGGAATCCGCCGATGACGGGGCCGAGCGCCGCGCCGAGCGCGCCGATCGCTGACCACGTACCGATGGCCTGCGCGCGCGCCGGCCCCGGAACGGCCGCCAACAAGAGTGAGAGCGACGCGGGGACCATCATGCCGGCACCGATCGCCTGGATGAGACGCGCCGCTACCAACAGCGACACGTCCGGAGCGACGCCGGAAAGTATCGATCCCAACGTGAAGATGACGAGACCGGCGACGAACATACGTCGTCGACCGATGCGGTCGGCCCAGCGTCCGGCGGGCACGAGTACCGCGGCGAACAGGATCGAGTAGCCGTTCAGTACCCAACTCAATGAATCGAGCGACGAGCCGTGGAAGTCACGACTGATATAGGGGAACGCCAGATTGACGATGAAGAGGTCGAGACTCGACATGAAGGCCGCCAGCGAAAGGACGGCGACGATCAGGGCCACCCGCCTCTTCGAATACCCCTGGCCCGGCGCATTCGAACTGTCCACGGTCTCGACGCTCATCTGGTCCCCCTGGTAAGTTTGAATTCTGGATGTACTCTACCGGAAGATTGACCGGTACGTCCAGTATTCGGACTTACTGGTATAATTGGCCCATGACCACCATTTCTGCAGAACCACGCGTTTGTTCGGTCGCGCGCACCCTCGAGATCGTCGGCGAGAAGTGGGCTCTCCTCGCGGTGCGAGAAGTCTTCCTCGGAAACCGTCGATTTGATGAGATGGTGCGCAAGACCGGCGCGCCGCGCGACACCATGACCGCCCGACTCAAGACACTCGTGGCGGCGGGAGTACTGGAGAGGCGACCGGTCTCGGAGCACCCGCCACGATTCGAGTATCGATTGACCTCGGCCGGTCTCGATCTCTACCCCGTCATCGTGTCATTGATGCAGTGGGGCGACCGCTATCTCGCGAAGGGTGACGCGCCGCCCATGGTGCTCACGCACCACTGCGGCCATCCACTGGGCGCGGTCACGTCATGTGCGTCGTGCGGCGAGCCGATAGTCGCGCGCGACGTTCGACCGACGCCACGGCTCGAACACACTCGAGATAGCTGAACTGTCCCACGGTCGAGGGCTAGTCGGCCAGACCGAACACTTCGATCTTCGCCTTGCCACCCACGCTGTAGTGGAACGTAGCTTGAGAGAAGAGCGTGCCGTACTTCTTGGTCGTGACGATCTTCGAGAGAGTGACCGTGGCTCGGTAGTTAATGAACTTTCCCGACACGCAGTTCGGCGTGCAGTCGTTCTGTCGCAGAATCCCGCGACCGGTGGCCGACGTCGCGCCCCAGGTGGTCCAGGACATTCCGGTCCAACCAGCGTTCGCGTCGGCGCAGGAGAGCGTATACGTCGCGGGCTTCGACGTGAGCTTTTGCGTGCACGTGAGGATCCGAGTCGCGGTCGCCGCTCCGGCGGTCGTCGGAGTCACTGTTGCACCGAGTGACACCAACGGTGCGATCAGAAGCGCGGCACTTGCGACCGCGATGGCTCGAGAGTTATTCCGTATCATTCTTCCTTCATTCCTTTTGTGAGCCTCCGCTTTGCAACCCTACGTCCGGCCCCACTCGGGACTTACTCCATTGCCTCGTCCGATGAACCTGAACCACGCTGAGTGCGTCCGCGTTCGGCGACTGGCCCCCAATCCGACCAGAATCTGTGGCGGCTTCGGGCCGATGTGAAACGTGTTCTCAA